>CAINBK010000197.1:0-8839 GCA_903846615.1 uncultured Bacteroidota bacterium | reverse complement strand
GCGACTGTGATTTTAACTATGCTAAAACTTCACTGGCGTTAACAAATCGATGGCTGGATCGTTGCATTAAACGATTTGAAGAAACTTCCTCCCGATACGGGTATACCCAAAATCTGTTTCCTATTGTGCAGGGTGCTTCGTTTAAGGATCTGCGTAAAGAGTCTTGTGAATATATTATTGCAAAGGAAGCAGCCGGTCATGCCATTGGTGGACTTAGTGTGGGCGAACCTGAGGCGGTGTTATATGATATCTGCGGTTGGTGCTGTGAGCACTTGCCTGCGCAAAAACCTCGCTACCTGATGGGGGTAGGCACTCCATGGAATATTCTAGAGTGTATTAGCCTGGGGGTGGATATGTTCGATTGTGTAATGCCTACCCGTAATGGAAGAAATGCTATGCTGTTTACTAAGGACGGGGTCGTGAATATTGATAACAAGAAATGGGAAACTGATTTTTCTCCACTAGATACTGGGATCGATTCGCCGATTAGTGAATATTATAGCAGAGCATATCTTAGGCATTTAATAAAATCGAAAGAATTTTTAGGATATACCATTGCCAGTATTCATAACCTGGCTTTTTATCGGTGGCTGGTCACTGAAGCAAGAAATCGGATTATTTCTGGAGACTTTGCTGCGTGGAAAAAGGAAATGATGGTGAAACTCCAACATCGTTGCTGATTACTTTAATTACTTTTGATTATGCAGCAGCTTGATCGCTATATTCTTAAAAAATTTCTGGTCACGTTTGTCTTTTGTATGCTGCTGTTTACTGCCGTGGCCGTAGCGGTAGACATCAGCGAAAAAACGGACGACTTTGTCCAATCTGGCTTGACATCCAAACAGCTTTTTGATCAGTATTATATTGGCTTTATACCTCATATCTGGAGCTTACTGTTTCCCTTGTTTGTTTTTATTGCTGTTATTTTTTTTACTTCTAAAATGGCTACGCAGTCTGAGATCATAGCCATACTATCCAGCGGTACCAGTTATAATCGCTTTTTAAGACCCTACTTTATAGGAGGAATCTTGCTGGCTTTATTTTGGTGGGTGGGAAATCGATATTGGATACCTAAAGCAAATGTGATTCGCGGACAGTTTCAAACTACCTATTTGGATCGCAATGATCCCTCACGATATGTGGCCTACAGCAATTGTGTCAATTGTTTTTACCTGCGGGTTGATACCAATGCATTTGTGGGTATCCGTGATTATGATACCGTAAGCAAAAGTGCAAGGGGTCTTTTTTTAGAACGAACAAAAAACGGTCAACTGGTTTATAATCTTCGTGCTGAAAATATGATGTGGGATACGTTAACTAAAAAATGGAAATTATACCGGGTTACTGAACGATACCTCGATGCTGTTGGTGAGCGTGTTCAATTTTATGATACATTTTTACTCCGACTAAATCTGAATCCTTCCGAGCTGCGCCGGGATGAGTATCTTAAGGATAAGCTATCAACGCCTGAGTTGGTTGACCATATTCGTAGAGAGGAGGTAAGAGGCACAGAAGGGCTTGATACCCTCAAGGTGGAACGATACAAGCGCACCTCCGGTGCTTTTAGTGTGGTATTGCTAACCTTGATTGGAGTGACCATTGCTAGCCGAAAAACCAGGGGGGGTAGTGGGATGCACCTGGCTTTAGGTATTGTCATTGCTTCCCTTTTTATTATGTCCGATCGATTTTCTACCGTCTTTGCAGTAAAGGGAAACCTGCATCCGCTACTGGCGGCCTGGCTACCCAACCTGGTTTTTTCGCTGGTCGCCCTACGACTTTACCGCACTACCCCAAAATAGGCGGAGTTTTCCTTTTTTATAACAGTGTTTAGTTTTGTCTGGCACTTGCCCTGACCTAACTTTGCGCATCATAATTTCACTCTTAAACATTGCAGCTATATGGGTATCATGAAGGATAGATTTTTAGAGAAGGCCACTTCTCTGTCTGCCGAGATTAAAGAAATACTTAAGGAACACGGTAATAAGGTAGTTGGCGAAGTGACACTTTCCCAAGTTTATCAAGGTATGCGTGGAATCACAGGACTTGTGACTGAAACTTCATTGCTAGACGCACAAGAGGGGATTCGTTTTCGTGGTTATTCCATTCCTGAATTGCAAGCTAAATTACCCAAAGCACCTGGGGGCAGCGAGCCATTACCCGAGGGGTTATTTTACTTGATGTTAATTGGCGAATTGCCATCCGATGAAGAAGCCAATCACGTTACTAATATTTTACAACGCAGAAGCCATGTTCCCTCACATGTTTTTGAAGCTATTGATGCGTTGCCGCTTACCACTCACCCCATGACTATGTTTGTGATTGGTGTGATGGCACTTCAAACAGAGAGTTATTTTCAGAAAAGATATTCTGAGGGAATAAATAAAAAGGATTACTGGTTGCCAGTATTTGACGACAGCATTGTTCTTCTTTCTCGCTTGCCACGAATTGCCGCTTACATCTACCGCCGGAAATATAAAAACGGAGATCATATACAGCCCAATGGTTTATTGGATTGGGCAGGCAATTTTGCCCACATGCTTGGCTATGAGGATGAGAGTTTTAAAGAATTGATGCGTTTGTATATGACCATTCATGCTGATCACGAGGGTGGAAATGTATCTGCGCATACTACACACTTAGTTGGTTCTGCATTGAGTGATCCTTACTTAGCCTATGCAGCTGGAATGAATGGATTAGCAGGTCCCCTGCATGGGCTGGCTAACCAGGAAGTGATTAAGTGGATTTTTGAGATGCAAAATGAGTTGAATACAGATGCTCCAACCAAAGATCAAATCGTTGAGTATGTAAAAAGCACACTCAGCTCCGGCAAAGTGGTACCGGGATATGGGCATGCTGTTTTACGCAAAACAGATCCTCGTTTTACAGCACAAATGGAGTTTGGAAAAAAGCATATGCCCGATGATAAATTGGTGAATACAGTATGGAATATTTATGAAGTAGTTCCACCCATTTTACAACAGCTTGGTAAAATCAAAAACCCTTGGCCCAATGTAGATGCACATAGTGGTGCGCTATTGGTGCATTATGGCATGGTGGAGTATGAATTCTATACAGTTTTATTTGCAGTGAGCCGCGCACTTGGGGTGCTTGCCAGTTTATGTTGGGATCGTGCACTGGGTCTTTCCATCGAGCGTCCAAAATCTGTTACTACTGATACAGTCAAAAAGTGGCTGGATGGTAAGGAGCAGATCTGGGGCGAATAAGGATTATCGGTATATTTACCGCCCTCGGGGAATTAGCTCAGTTGGCTAGAGCGCTTGCATGGCATGCAAGAGGTCACCGGTTCGACTCCGGTATTCTCCACCAACATCTTTCACGCTATTTATGAGCGTACTCAAGCAACTAGCCGAATATTTATACCTGCGAAAAAAGGATCCTTCACGTCCTAAATCAGCGTGGATTGGTTATATGCACGGCATCAACCGGATCAGTATTCTTATTTTTCTACTTTGTCTAGTTATCCTGGCTATCAAACTCATTTTCTAGCTAATGCATGAATGGATGCAGCAGCTTTCTTAGAAGCTGGCTCCTCTTGTTGCAATAGCGTGCGTAATGTTGCATAGCCTTCCATAATAGTGTTGCGGGCACTAGAAGGAATAAGAATTTTCTGTAACGCGGCAGTGAGTGTAGGAACCGTTAGTTTATATTGTATCAACTCTTCAACTAGTGGCCGGTCCAATATTAGATTTACCAATGAGATGTACTTAATCTTCACTACACGTTTACCAATTTCGTAGGATATAGCTGATCCCTTGTAACAAACTACTTGTGGTATTTGTAGTAAAGCAGTTTCCAGCGTGGCAGTACCTGAGGTAACCAATGCTGCTTGTGACTGTCGCAACAAATCATATGTTTTACCAGTGACGAACAATACGTTTGGATACTGTTCTTGCCATATTTTATAAAATGTGTCGGGAAGCCCAGGTGCTTTTGCTACTACAAATTGGTAGTTTGTAAACTGTTTACTAACGCCCAGCATGATGGGAAGTTTTTGACTAATCTCTTGTTTTCTGCTGCCGGGCAATAAGGCTACAATGGGCTGTGTAGCTGGAATTGGAGTAGGGGGTTGTTGTTGGGCCTGATCAATAGCTTCTAGTAGCGGATGCCCCACATATTCTATTTCCCAATTCCAACGATTTAGGAAATAGTCTTTTTCAAAAGGTAAAATGGCCATCAAATGATCGATACAGGTCTTCATTTTTTTTACACGTCCTTCTTTCCAAGCCCAGACCTGTGGCGAAATATAGTAAGCAATTTTATAGCCTTTTTTCTTAGCCCAGGGAGCAATGGTTAAATTAAATCCTGGATAATCGATCAGTACTAGCACATCGGGATTGAATGCTTGAATATCTTTTTTACAGAATCGGATATTGCGTAGAATAGCAGGAAGGTTTTTTACAACTTCAACAAAGCCCATAAATGCCAATTGGCTGTAGTGCTTAACAAGAGTGGCACCTGCTTGCTGCATCTGTTCGCCCCCCCAAGCCTGAATACTTGCAGTTGAATCAAGATCCCGGATGGCCTTTACTAATTTTCCTCCATGCAGATCACCTGAGGCCTCTCCGGCTATGATGTAGTAACGCATGAGATTAATTAAACAACTTTAGCAAAAGAATGCCAATACCATATAGTACGGTAATGATAAAAATCCCTTTCGCAGTTTGATCACGTTGCGTATTCACATAAAACGTAAATAGAATGGCGTTGACCAATAAACTAAGTGAACCAATTGAGGTCAGTAATCTATTCTCATGAATAAAGGAATCTAAAAATTCCAGCAGTGTGAAAGAGGGGTACAAATAGTAATAAAGAAAAATAAGTCCTACCAGGGGTCCGCCCAGTCCTAATGCAAGTCCTAGTTTTAAATTGTCTTTTGTAAAAATCATTTTTCCCATTTGGACTTTAATTGTTTTAGATAAACGGTGTGGGTTAAATCATATTGTACAGGCACCACACTTACAAAGTTGTTGGCCAACGCCCATACATCAGTGTCTTTGCCTTTGTCAAAATTCTGGAATTCGCCCGTCAACCAATAGTATTGACGACCATGCGGGTCGTTCCGCTGTACATAGTTCTCCTCGTATTTCGCATAAGCTTGTCTGCAGAGTTTTATTCCTTTCAATAATTCAAGGGCCTTTGCAGGAATATTGACGTTGAGTACCGTGTGCTTGCCCAGTTTTGTTTTTAGCATCAACTCAACAACTTGTCTTGCATAATGACGTGCACCAGAAAAGTCAGCCTCAATGCTATAATCTAATAGTGAGAATCCAGCGGAGGGAATATCTTCGATAGCTGCCTCAACGGCTGCAGACATAGTGCCTGAGTAAATAACATTGATGCTATGATTGGCGCCATGGTTGATGCCGCTCAAACAGAGATCTGGTTTGCGATGAAGGACTTTGTCAACAGCCAATTTCACACAGTCAACAGGTGTGCCGGAGCAAGAATAGGATTCTATACCTTCAAAATGATGTGTTTTATGTAAGCGAAGTGGTTCTCCAATTGTAATGGCATGACCCATCCCCGATTGGGGTTTATCGGGTGCCACCACCACTATTTTTCCAATGTCTCTGACTGACTCCACTAGGTTACGAATTCCGGGGGCACTGATGCCATCATCGTTGGTGATCAGGATGATAGGTTTCTCTTTGCCAATTACTTTGGGTACTTGTTTTTTGGACCGGGGTTTCGATTTTTTTGTGTTCATAACCCTGTAAAACTCCCCTTTTTTTAGGCGCAGACCAAGATGGGGGCTAAAAAATTTGGAAAATCTAAAAATATTAGTATTTTGCAACTAAATAAATTAGAGTCCCATGTCCTTCTCCAATCAAAATCTGAAATATCTCCGCAAACAGCGGGGCTGGACGCAAGAAGAATTTGCCACTAAACTTAACATCAAAAGATCCTTATTGGGAGCTTATGAAGAGGAAAGAGCGGAACCCCGTTATGAGGTGTTGGAGGCAGTTTGTGATTTATTCAAGTTGACGATGGATGAGTTGCTTCGAAAAGATCTGGGCGATCAGAAGGGTAATTATCTATCTCAACGCAGAGCCATGAAAATGGTATCAGGTCCTGCTGAGATTCCATTTGTCCCTGTTAAGGCAGCAGCAGGTTACTTGGCAGGATATGCTGATCCTGAGTTTATCGACGAATTAAATACGTTTACCCTTCCCATGTTAACAGGAAGTAATTATCGTGCTTTTGAAATTATAGGAGACTCCATGTTACCCACACCCAGTGGATCAGTGATTGTTGGAGAAAAAGTGAGTGACCTTGAGGAAGTAAAAAATGATACGCCCTGTATTGTAGTTTCCCGTAATGAAGGAATAGTATACAAACGAGTTCAGAAAAATGGAAAGCAGAAGGATAAGCTTACGCTAGTAAGTGATAACCCGGTCTTTCATCCCTACACCGTCAGTACGGAGGAAGTGATTGAAATGTGGCAAGCACAAGTAGTTATTTCTAAGGCAAATTCACAGCATCGTTGGGATATGAACCAGTTGGCCAATGTGGTTTCCGACTTGCAGCAGCAGGTATCAAGTCTGCAGAAAAAAATGAATTAGGGACCAATTGTAAATCAGGGAACCAGTTTGAGAATCCCATCTTGCCACTTCAGAAAATAAAGTTTTTTATTTTCGAAGTAGTGTAGCTGTTTTTCCTTGCCAAAAACAGGTTGTATCTGAAGTTCCCTGAATAACTCAAATTCTCTGGAATCCAATTGCGTTGCGATATTGTCTTTATACTTGAGTAGGAGATTCGCATATTTCCAAACCGATTCATAGCCGCGTAGTGCCATATCACTTGGACGAGCATATAGTGTGGTAGAGAAAAAACGCTGCACTTGTTGACTTACGGAATCGGTCCGAGAATTATAGTAGGGAGTACAGTATGTAATATCTAAGCCTCGGTATTCAAGTTTCGAAAAATCTTTAATGTCGCCCCAAGTGGGCAGCCCAACTAAGCTTGTCTTGTAACGCTGTTTATTTAGCGTAGCAAGTTGTGAGGCTAAGCGTTTTCCAAAATTTTCATCTAAGGTCCCCGCAATACAAATGGTGGGTTTGATGGTATCCAACTTGGCACTGATTTGATTCACAGAGAAACTATCTGGTAAATCAACGTAGGTCCATTTAGGATTTTTTTTAGTCAGGTTATTTTCTTCCCAATAACTGCGTATCCGATCCTCCAATGCTCCTTTTTTACGAAAGACCACTACCTGTTGTTTGGCGTATTTACTATAAATATAATCGGCCAAGGAAATACATTGTGTACGGAGTGTAGAATTAAGCAAGACTAGAAACGGATTCTCGATGATACCTGCGTCGTTGGGAAGGTTAACGTTTATGACAGGGATATTTTTCTTTAATCCATAGGTTGCAATGATGCGAAGTTCAGCAGCGTTACAGTGGGTCAGGATAATATCGAGCGGCGATTGATCTAGTTTTTCCAATTGGGTTTGTATGCTATGATTGGCGGCACGTGTGTCTATTACTACCAATTGAACAGGCATTTTATTTTTGTTCAGTGAATCGAGTGCAAGCATCGCTCCCTCATAAAATTCCAGTCCAGGTAATAAGTACTTGGGAAACGATTTAGGGGCGAACTTGATGTTATTTTTTTGATCAAATGCCGAGTCCAGCAACAATGGCAACAATAACCCAATGCGAACTGGATTTTTTGGCGCATTTTTTTGTGCAGTTAGCACTTGCGTAAACAGAATGCTTGTGAGAAGAAGCATCCAAAAGATGCGAATACCTTTCATAGTCAAGGAGTAAATTATTCCCACTCAATGGTTGCCGGTGGCTTACTGCTAATATCGTAAACAACTCGGTTGATTCCTTTGACGTGATTTATAATCTCGTTGGAAACATGGGCTAAAAATTCGTGAGGAAGGTGAGCCCAATCTGCAGTCATCCCATCTACACTGGTAACTGCTCTTAGAGCAACCGTGTATTCGTAGGTTCGTTCATCACCCATCACACCTACGCTTTTAACGGGAAGTAAGATCACGCCGGCCTGCCAAACCGCATCATACAATCCTTTGTCTCTTAATGCTTGTATAAATACTTGGTCGGCCGCTTGCAGCAAGTGTACACGTTCTGCAGTTACCTCACCTAGTATTCGAATAGCGAGTCCAGGACCGGGGAAAGGATGACGATGTATCATTGCTGGAGGGATTCCCAACTCTAATCCAATCTTTCTTACTTCATCCTTAAATAAAAGACGGAGTGGTTCCACTAGTTCAAGATGCAGATGTTCAGGAAGTCCTCCAACATTATGATGGGATTTGATGGTCACCGAAGGGCCGTGTACCGAAACACTTTCAATCACATCGGGATAAATAGTACCCTGTCCAAGTAATTCAATATTTTCTAGTTGGGCAGCTTCTTCTTGAAATACATCAATAAAGAGGGCGCCAATTGCTTTTCGTTTTGCTTCGGGATCTGTTTTGCCTCCCAGGTTTTTATAAAATCGTTCGCTGGCATCAATCCCTTTAACCGGTAATCCAATTTCTTGATACATATCTAAGACGGCTTTGAATTCGTCTTTGCGTAATACCCCATTGTCAACAAAGATTCCTGTTAATTGATCACCAATGGCACGGTGTATCAAGGTGGCAGCTACCGTTGAATCCACACCGCCGCTAAGTGCCATAATCACACGTCGGTTTCCTATTTGTTTACGCAGTGCGTCAACAGTGTCCGTGATAAAATGTGCAGGGGTCCAATCTTGTTTACAACCACATATCTCCACTAAGAAATTTTTCAAAAATATCTTTCCTTGTGAGGAATGATAAACTTCCGGATGAAATTGCACACCT
>CAINBK010000196.1:0-4009 GCA_903846615.1 uncultured Bacteroidota bacterium | reverse complement strand
TCAGTGTAATTTCTAGTCGCTCAATTAATGTGACCGTGCTCACAATAGATTAAAAGGATAAAAAATAAACAAAATTATTTCCAAAGTGTTAGAAGGGAAACCTTCCATGAAAAATATTATCATAAGCTTATTATTAATAAGTATTTACTCTTGCAAAAAAGACAAGATTAAAGTAACCCTCCCAACTATTGAGACACAGGCTGTAGTTGATGTACTTGATGAAACAGCTAAATCCGGAGGTAAAATTCTAAGCAATGGAGGAGGGACAATAACTGCAAAGGGATTAGTGTGGTCAAAGTCGCAAAACCCAACTATCAACTTACAAACAAAATCTTTAAACGGTACTGGGTCAGATGCGTATTCAAGTGAGTTATCCAATCTGGAAAAAAACACCACTTATTATATAAAGGCATACGCCACTAATGCCGCTGGTACCGCCTACGGTAATGAGATTACATTCACTACATTAAATGTTGATCTTACAAATGGTTTAGCAGGATATTACCCATTCACCGGTAATGCAATTGACAGTAGTGGTAATAACGTTAATGGTATTGTTACTGGAGCACAATTAACCAGTGACAGAAAGGGTCGTACCAACTGCGCATACTCTTTTAATGGTACTAATCAGTATATAACTATCCCAGACAATAATTCAGTAAACGATTTTACTACTCAATTATCAATTAGCATTTGGATTAATTATAACGGGTTTCCTGGAACGAACACCAATTCACAAATAATTGGTAAATGGGGAATCGGTGGCGTGAATAATGCTGCATATGGAATTGGTCTCTTTTCTGAAACTACTACAACTGCAACCCTAAGAAGTACTGTTCATAAAGCAGGAGTTAACAGTGGAGTTTCAACCGCTCCAACAACAATTTCAACAAATACCTGGAATCATTTTGTTTTTACTTTCAAAGATGGAACGTTGAAAATTTATATGAACGGGGATTTGCTTAAAAGCATAACAGGCCCAATAAACTCAACACAAAACTCTAATTATAATATTGACCTTGGAAGAGAAGCATACGGGAACTATATTTATTACAAGGGTAGTTTAGATGATGTGTATCTATATAATAGAGAATTAAATATTGCCGAAGTCAAGAATCTTTATAGAAAATAAAAAAACAAATCCAATGAAAAGAATCAATTTGATTATTACTACAAGTTTGCTGTTGCTTTTTGCGATAGCCTGTAAAAAAAAGAATGACGCTGTTGCTGTTATCCCTACTATTAACACTACACAAGTTTCCGCTCTTTCAGCAGTTTCTGCCACAAGTGGTGGGACAATTACCTCTGATGGCGGAAGCGCTGTTACTACAAGGGGTGTTTGCTGGAGTACCTCACAAAATCCTACAATCACAAATTCTAAAACAACGGATGGATCGGGTACAGGTACTTTTACTAGCTCAATAACTGGATTAACACCAAGTACTACATACTATGTAAGAGCCTATGCAACAAATAGTATTGGCACAGCCTATGGCAATCAGGTTACCATTACAACATCAGATCCGAAGGTATATATAGCTGGTTATGAAGAAATTTCCTCCCCAACCATTTACTCTTTTGCAAAGCTTTGGACAAATGGCCAATTAACTAATTTGGGCTCAGCGCCAAATTATGCCGAAGCCTTTTCTGTATTTGCCAGCGGGAATGATGTGTATGTAGCTGGTTATGAATCAAGCGGTTCAATTAATGTCGGAAAACTTTGGAAAAATGGAACTGCAACTACTATTACGAATACATCAAGAGACGGAATGCTAAGTTCGGTTTTTGTTTCAGGTTCAGATGTTTATACTACGGGCTATGAGGCTAATGCCAATTATGATGTAGCAAAACTTTGGAAAAATGGAGTTGCAACCACTTTACTTGGAGGTACAAATAGTGATGCATACGGATATTCAATTGCAGTATCGGGAACTGATGTATATGTGGTTATACAAGAAGCTCAATCGGTAAATGATGTTGTTAAGATTTGGAAAAATGGAACCGTAACTACTCTCTCCAATACTAATACGGATGCATATGCGTATTCAATAGCAATTTCTGGCAGTGATGTTTATGTAGTAGGATCTGAACTAGTCGGTAACACATATGTTCCAAAAATTTGGAAAAATGGGCAAGGAACATTTTTAACATCGGGGGCCAACAATGGAGAAGCATTTTCTGTGTTTGTAAATGGTAGTGACGTATATGTAGCTGGGGCAGAATCTATAGGAAGTACTGAATATGCAAGGCTATGGAAAAACGGAGTGATGTCAACACTTTCAGTTGGAAGTAATAATGCAGTTGCGCAATCAGTTAGTGTTTTAGGAACAGATGTTTATGCAGCTGGATATGAGTATGGCACTACAAACCGTCCAGTTGCAGTATACTGGAAAAACGGAACAAAAACTCAGCTTACAAATGGCACGAACTATGCGGGCGCCTATTCAATTTTTGTAAAATAAGCTCACACCTTAAACTTTAAGCCAGATCCTCCAATTAATGGAAGATCTGGCTTTTTTATATCTTCACTTTAGCTACCATTTGACCACAGTTGGTCTTTTCTTAATGTGTAATTAATTGATATTTTATAAATCTAAGAGGGTGCGTTCGATCCCGTCGCCACAGTAAAGAAACTCAATTATGTGATTTTGTTCACTACCTTGTTAATCATAAATACTTGCCATGAAATCGCGCTTACTCCTCACGCTGCTATTAGTACTTAGCTTACTAACGCAAGCCCAAGACACACTCCCTATTTATTATAAGCTAGCCGAAATAGCTGTGATAGAACAGAAAGTGATGATCCCTATGCGAGATGGCGTAAGACTTGCTACAGATATTTACCGACCCAAAGGAGGTGGCAAACATCCACTGATACTTTCAAAAACTCCCTACAATTTCAACAGCTGGGTAGATGGTAAAATGACGGCGCGCAGTTTTGAAGAAGCATATGAAGCAGTAAGTCGTGGTTATGCATTTGCGGTACAAAACGAACGAGGTCGATTTTTTTCAGAAGGTGAATGGGATATATTAGGTACGCCGGTAACAGATGGAGATGATGCTTTTACTTGGTTTGCGTCGCAACCCTGGTCAAATGGGAAAATCGGATTGATTGGTTGTTCATCCACAGCTGAATGGCAAATGGCAGTTGCCGCACGTAAGCATCCTGCACTCGGGGCTATTGTAGCACAAGGATATGGTGCAGGGGTTGGTAAGGTAGGTCGCTTTCAAGAACAGGGCAATTGGTATCGCGGCGGAGCACAACAAATGTTATTTACTTCCTGGTTATACGGAACACAGAATGATAAATTTAGACCTACGCTTTCGAAGGATATCACACAACAGGACCTGGTTCGTATTTCTCGTTTTTATGATATGGCGACAGAAATGCCTCGTGTAGATTGGGCAAAAGCATTTAATCATTTACCTGTTAGTGATATCATTAAGAACGTAGATGGTCAAGTGGGTGTTTATGATAAAATGATTAAGCGCAAACCAAACGATCCAGCCTGGTATACTGGAGGACTCTGGCATGAAACCATGCCAATAGAGGTTCCGGGGTATTGGTTCGTATCTTGGTTTGATGTTTCATCGGGTCCAAATATTGAACTGTTCAATCATGTTCGTAATAGCGCTAAAGACAAAAAGATTGCAGATAATCAATACTTGGTGATAGCCCCCGTTTTACACTGTTCCTTTAAGCGTGCCACTGAGGACACGAAGGTTGGAGACTTGAGTGTGGGTGATGCAAGATTAAATTATAATGATCTTACTTGGTCTTGGTTCGATCTACATTTAAAAGGTGAGACGAACAATTTCAAGCAACAAAATCCACGTGTTCGTTATTATACCATGGGGATTAACAAATGGCAAACGGCTGATAGTTTTCCTGTTCCAGGAACACGTATTCAAAATATGTGGCTAGCGAGTGGCGGACATGCGAATACAAGAAATGGCGACGGCGCGCTTACAACTACCGCACCAACTAAATCACCAATAAAAGAAGCGC
>CAINBK010000195.1:0-2947 GCA_903846615.1 uncultured Bacteroidota bacterium | reverse complement strand
ATCTAAAACAGCAGAAAAAAAATCATTCCTTAGTTTACAACCGGGAATTGGTTTCCCTCTCGGAAACTTTACCAGCAGAGATCTATCAAATGAGGATGCCGGATTTGCAGTGGCTGGGTTTACTATTGATCTAGCTTATCAGTATGCCGTTGGTGAAAATATTGGATTAGCCGTGCAAGGCTTTTACAATAGAAACGATGTAGCAATCCGAAAACTCAGAGATCTTACCGGACTACCTGAATTAAGGCTGGATCATTGGCAATTTCTTGGTCTAGTAGCTGGTCCAGTTTTTAGCTTCCCAATTAGCGATCAAGTTAAAACCGATTTAAAAGTAATGGGAGGATTTGCCTCAGCTAACTCACCCGATATCACAACCAATGGAACATTACTTGTTCCTGAGGACTGGACTGGCGCAGGCGTATTTCAAACAGGTCTGGCGCTACGGGTAGATTTGGGGAATCAAGCTTTTTTCACGGGAGGATTAGACTACCGATACCTAAGCCCCTCTTTTAAGGTAGACAGTGGAATTTTAAGTGAAGAGACTACTCAAAAAATGTCAATATTGAAATTAGGAGTAGGAATTGGAATCAACTTCTGAGTAGTTATTTATTTTAACATCTATTTTTGCGGGAAATCAACCCGCGCATGGCTGAAGCTATAATCCCCTTACTCTCTCTAGTCGCCCTTGAAGTAATCCTGGGAATTGACAATATTATTTTTATATCCATATTAGCAGATAGGCTCCCAGATCAGCAAAGAAAAAAATTGCGATTTTGGGGGCTTACGCTTGCCATGTTGATGCGACTGCTTTTACTTGCTTTCATTGCATGGATTCTCAAATTGGATACAACCCTTTTTACCATCGGCGGTACAGCATTTACCGGAAAGGGTTTGATTTTAATCGCTGGAGGCCTTTTTCTCCTCTATAAAAGCACTAAGGAGATTTATCATAAGACCGAGGTAGCAGCTAATCCTGTAGCAGGATTACGCACCAATGCCACCTTTACTCAACTACTGGGTGAAATAATTATTTTGGACCTGGTTTTTTCGGTAGACTCCATTATCACAGCCGTGGGCATGGTACAGGAATTATGGGTTATGTATGCAGCCGTAATTATAACCGTTGCCATCATGATGCTTGCTGCAGGACCAATCAGTGATTTTATTCGCCGCCATCTCTCTTTTAAGATACTAGCTCTTTGTTTTCTTTTAATGATTGGCGTTGCCCTACTTGCAGATGGTCTAGGATTTCACATACCGAAAGGATACATCTATTTTTCAATGGCCTTTGCATTTCTGGTTGATGTAATTCAGATGAAAACGACACCCAAAAAAACAGAGCCCCCCATCGCTTGATATAGAAGTATGGGATTCTTGGGTAATTATTTTTTCCTAAAGAAAAGTCGGACGGGAACGCCTGTTAAATTAAAATGAGACCGCAGCTGGTTCTCAAGATAATTTTTGTAAGGTGTTTTAATGTCATCAGGAAAATTGCAGAAAAATGCAAAACTTGGAACAGCTGTTGGCAGCTGAGTTATAAACTTGATTTTAATAGGATGGCCCCTTACAACTGGGGGATGGTAGGCTTCGATTGCCTTCAACATCTTTTCATTTAACTCAGAGGTTGAAATTTTTTGCTGACGACTGGCATAAACTTGCAAGGCTGCTTCGATTGCCTTGTGAATACGTACCTTCTCTAAAGCGGAAACAAATAAAATGGGTACATCATTAAAAGGCGCCAACCGCTTTCTAAGTTCTTTCTCTGTTTGAGCGGCCGTATTGGTTTCTTTCTCAATTAAATCCCATTTGTTTACTAACACCACAATCCCCTTTCCTTTTTTTACTGCCAACCCGTAAATATTTAAATCCTGCGCCGTTAACCCCTTTTCGGCATCTAACAATAACAAACAAACATCCGCTTCATCCATTGCCTTGATAGCGCGAATAACCGAGTAAAACTCTAGATCTTCATGGACCTTTGTTTTACGCCGAATACCAGCGGTATCGATTAGAATAAACTCCTTTTGAAATAAATTATAGTGCGTGTGAATGGTATCTCGTGTGGTACCTGCCACATTACTAACAATGGTTCGCTCCTGACCTACCAATGCATTCAATAAAGACGACTTCCCTGTGTTCGGCTGTCCGATGATTGCAAACTTTGGAAGCTTGTTCTCGATATCCTCACCCGTGTTAAGATCATCGGGCATCAAGTCGGTAACTGCATCCAATACTTCTCCAGTGCCGCTTCCGCTAGCCGCAGCAATAAAAAAAACATGTTCAAGCCCTAGTGAATAAAACTCAGAAGCCTCTAGCAATCGCTCGTTGTTATCAACCTTGTTGACCACTACAAAAACCGGTTTTGTGCTTTTTCTAAGAAGACCCACCATGGCATCATCTAAATCGGTGCGACCCGTTGCAGCATCAACCATGAATAAAATAACATTGGCCTCCTCAAGGGCTACTAAAACTTGCTTTGCTATTTCTCTTTCAAATACATCCTCACTACCCTGTACAAACCCACCGGTGTCAATAACGTTAAAACTCTTGCCATTCCAATCTGCAACCCCATATTGACGGTCTCTGGTAACACCAGAGATATCATCTACAATAGCCTTACGCTGCTCCAATAAGCGATTAAATAGCGTGCTTTTCCCAACGTTTGGTCTGCCAACAATTGCAACAGTAAATGACATATTAATATCCGTATTCGTTCAAAAATAATTCATTATCACGCCACCGTGGCCTCACCTTTACAAAAAGCTCCAAATAGACTTTTTCTTGGACAAAAGCTTCAATATCCTTGCGTGCATCCGATCCGATTTTCTTTATAGTCTCTCCTTTTTGACCTAATATGATCCCTTTCTGAGTTTCCCGATTAACAATGATATCTGCAAGAATTCGAACCAGGCCAGGCTTTTCTTTATACTCTCTAACCATCACAGCT
>CAINBK010000194.1:0-3771 GCA_903846615.1 uncultured Bacteroidota bacterium | reverse complement strand
GTCTACTGTTTAAAAAGCGGTATTTGTTTCAGGCAAGAGATTTCTACCAACAACATGGAGGGTTAGCGGTAATTGGCGCTCGATTTCTTCCGTTGATCAGAACCTTTGCTCCTATTGTGGCAGGGATTGTGCAGATGGATAAAAAGAAATTTCATTTTTTTAATGTTGTAGGCTCTGTAGCGTGGGTGGTATCCATGATTTTCTCTGGTTACTTCCTACAAAAGTGGATTCTTGCTCAATTTGGATTTGACTTGAAAGAGCACTTGGAAGTAATTGTGCTGGGAATTGTTTTTATTACCACGGCACCTGTTTTAATTAAAATGATTTGGGGGAAAATTTCGGATGAAAAATAGTAGCCAAAAGGAACCTTCCATTTTTAATCTGGCGGTTGTAGTGGCCGCCTTAGGTTATTTTGTAGATGTATATGATCTACTCTTGTTTGGCATTATTCGCGTGCCCAGTTTAGCATCCTTAGGTTTAACGCCTGATCAGGTCAAAGCAGATGGCGAGATCATTTTACAATGGCAAATGTGGGGCTTACTGATTGGGGGAATTGTATCTGGCATTATCGGTGATAAGCGCGGGCGATTAAGCGTACTGTTTGGTTCTATTGTGCTTTACTCCCTTGCCAACATAGCTAATGGATTTGTGGAAACCGTGGAGCAGTACAAATGGGTTCGCTTTGTGGCGGGTCTGGGTCTTGCGGGTGAATTAGGCGCTGGCATCACATTAGTATCTGAAATTGTACCCAAAGCAAAAAGGGGAGTGGCAACATCGCTAGTTGCTGGCATTGGTTTAACGGGTGCTGTACTAGCTTACTTTATGAAGGAATTGTTTGATTGGCGAACCTGTTATTTTATCGGAGGGGGCTTAGGTATCCTTCTTTTGCTGCTTCGTATTTCTGTTTTTGAATCAGGTTTATATAATCAAGTAAAGACTACAAGTATTTCTCGTGGTAATTTTCTTTCCTTTTTCTCCAGTGCAGATCGTTTCAAGCGTTACATCCTCGGTATTTTGATAGGACTTCCAACTTGGTTTGTGATTGGCATCTTGGTTACGTTCTCGAACGATTTTGCCCGTGAATTTGGGATCCAGGATAAAATTGATCCAGGAAAGGCAATTATGTATGCCTATGCGGCTATATCGATAGGTGATATTTTGATTGGCTTGTTAAGTCAGTACCT
This sequence comes from uncultured Bacteroidota bacterium, assembly GCA_903846615.1. Taxonomy (GTDB): domain Bacteria; phylum Bacteroidota; class Bacteroidia; order Chitinophagales; family Chitinophagaceae; genus JJ008. The sequence goes on along the minus strand of CAINBK010000194.1, from coordinate 2,587 downwards.
CCAGAGTCGTCGTAAAGCCCTCTTTATTTTTTACGGCATTACTATCGCTTTTATGATAGCCTACTTTACTATGTTATGGGGAGGTAGTGCCGCAAAGCTATATTGGATTTGTGCTGGACTTGGTTTTGGAACTGGGTTCTGGGCCATTTTTGTAACAATGGGTGCCGAACAATTTGGCACCAATTTGCGAGCCACCGCTGCTACTACAATTCCTAATATGGTCCGTGGTATGTTAGCTATTTTTATTCTTCCCTTATTCAAGTGGTTTGAAAGGCAACCTTCTATCGGGTATGTAGATGCAGGGATTTATACTGGGTTGATTATTATGGCTATCACCGTTGTGGCTGCCGCGTTAACTCGGGAAACTTTTCATAAGGACTTGGACTATTTGGAAGAATAGGAGTCAATTTTTTCGCTCAATTCAAGCCATCGTAATTCTTTTTGATCAAGCTCCTGCATGGTTTGTTCTAGGAAAAGTGCTGTTTGTTGCAGCGTTTCAAAGGGGAGCCCTTCACTGTTTAATTTTTCCGTTAATGCAGCTTTGTTTACAGTTAACTGCTGGATGTCTTTTCCCAGTTGTTCAAACTCTCTTTTCTCTTTATAACTTATACGCGCAGTAGGGGGGGTATCTGAATCTGTAACTGCTGAATCTGAAATTAGATTGCTAGTTTCCTCTTTTTCTCGTGGCATTGCTTTTTCATCCCGGTATTGTGAATAATTGCCTGGATAATCTTTAATCTGCCCCTCTCCAGTAAATACAAACAAGTGATCGACGAGTCTGTCCATGAAATATCGGTCGTGTGATACAATCAGTAAACATCCGTTAAACTCCAAGAGAAAATTCTCTAAGACACTTAGGGTTGGGAGATCTAAATCATTTGTCGGTTCGTCCAGTATCAGAAAATTCGGATTTTTAAATAGAATTGAAAGCAAGTGCAGTCTCCTCTTTTCCCCTCCACTTAACTTGCTGATAAAAGTGTGTTGTTTGTCTGGTTCAAATAAAAAAAGCTCAAGAAATTGGGCGGCAGAAAGACTTCCGCCTTTTTCTAGAGGAAAGCTCTCGGCAATTGATTTTACGAACTCGATTACACGTTTGTCTTCTTTTAATTGTAGGCCTTGTTGCGAATAGTAGCCAAACACTATAGTCTCCCCCACATTTATTTTGCCGCTATCCGCGGGTTCTAGTCCTTGGAGTATGTGTAAAAAAGTAGATTTTCCTACTCCATTAGGACCCACTACGCCAATTCTTTCTCCTCGTTTAAATGTGTAATCAAATCCTTTCAATATGTTGAAGTCGCCATATGATTTGTATACCTTTTTCAGCTCAATTATTTTCCCACCCAGTCTGCTCATCTTTAATTGTAGCTCGAGTGTTTGTTCTGATTGAGCTTGTTTTGCTGCTTTTTCAATGGTGCCAAAGCGGTCCTGTCTGCTTTTACTTTTTACAGTCCTTGCCCTAGGTTGCTTCCGCATCCATTCTAATTCTCTGCGATATAGATTTCTGTTTTTGGCATGCGTTGCTTGTTCACTTTCTAGTCTGGCGGCCTTGCGCTCTAGGTAGTTGGCATAGTCGCCATGATAAGTAAATAATTTACCACGATCTAATTCCCAAATCTCTTTGCAAATGGCATCTAAAAAATAGCGATCGTGTGTAACTAGCAGGAGAGTAGTATTTTCTTTTGTTAGGTACGACTCCATCCATTCCACCATTTCTACATCCAGGTGGTTGGTTGGTTCGTCCATTACTAGTAGAACTTTTTTATGGCCAAATCCAATGTCGATTAGTGTTTTTGCAAGTGCTACTCTTTTTTGTTGTCCGCCACTTAGAATGCCCACTAGTTTATCTAATTGACTAACACTAAGTTTGCTAAGTATTTGTTTTACTCTTGCGTCTGCATCCCAGGCCTGCAATTCGTCCATTCGACTAATTGCCTGTTCTATCAGGGTTGGCTGGTCTGATGCCACGGCAAATTCGTAATCCCGAATTGCGTTCATAACCGGGTGGTTATGAAAAAAAATATTCTCTGCAACGGTTTTGTCGTTTGCAAGTGATGGGTTCTGCTCAAAAAAAACTACATCGACCTCCTTATGCAACCAAATTTTACCTTCTTCAGGTTGTTCCTGTCCTGCTAGCATTTTGAGCAGGGTGGATTTCCCCGTTCCGTTTTTTGCAATAAGAGCAATGCGATCTCCTTCATTGATATGAAAGCTTAGATCGGCAAACAGAGGCTGTATGCCGTAACTTTTTGAAATTTTTTCGACGGAACAATAATGCATGGCTGCAAAGGTACCGGTACTTTTTTAAGCCAGTGAACTTATTAACCAACAAAGCAAGGCAACAATAAGCAGTATAATTGCCGTCTTGTATCTTTCAAGTGTCCAGCGTAAGATGTTTTCTTTTTTGTAAACTGCAATTAGCCTTATACTATCGGGCTGTTTTAGCCCTGATAGTGCATTTAATACTGCAATCCGACTCTTTGCGGGCAGTTTGATACAGCATCGTAAAGTTAGTTTTGTGATTTCTTTACTAACTACAGGATCTTCGAGTTCATTTACTAGTTCAATTGAACTTGGTGTCAATAGAAAG
>CAINBK010000193.1:0-8050 GCA_903846615.1 uncultured Bacteroidota bacterium | reverse complement strand
TGCTGCCCCTCGACTTGCATGTATTAAGCCTGCCGCTAGCGTTCATCCTGAGCCAGGATCAAACTCTCCATTGTAAATGATGTTTGATACTGACATTTTAAAATTCTCAAGAGAAAATTAACGTGTCAAATCGAATTGTTTTCGTTTGACTTACCTTTTGTTTCACTCTCGCGTGAAGCGAGAATGAGTGCTATTGTTTCCCAACTTTCAAAGATCTTCGGCCGTTACCAGCCTACCCGTTTTTTGAACGGGAGTGCAAAGGTAAGCGTCCATTTATTTCTACCAAATTTTTCAGGATTTATTTTCCAACAAAACCCGAATCATTTAGGGTGAAAATCAATTGTTTTCGAAAGATCTGGCCCCGTTTTTTCGAAGCGGACGGCAAAGATATAGCAAATGGGGTTACCAGCAAACTTTTGAATAAAAAAAATCTGAAAAATTACTGATAATCAATGGAACACAGGCCCCTTAAGGGTTCTGGGGTGCTAGTAACCTACCTCCATCAAAAAAAGCCCGTGGGCAGGTGCTACAAAACTGGCTCTAGTACAATCCTTTACGCTAATTATGTCTTTGAATTCGCCCAATGTGATCTTTTCCCTTCCTACCAATAACATGGTTGAGACGAGTGCTCTGACCATTCCCCGTAAAAACCGATTTCCTTTAACTGCATAAACCAAGCACCCACCCTCCTCTATCCATTGACTTTCAGTTAATTGACAGAGGAAGGTTTTTACTTGCGTATTCCGTTTTGAAAAACTGGTAAAGTCATCCACCTCCAATAAAATCAATGCAGCTGCTTGAAGAAGTTCCTTATTCAGGGGGTAAGGGTAAAACCAGGCTCGGTCCTCCTTAAAAGGATCTTTTGTATTGTACAAGTAATATTGATAACGCCGATAGACAGCATCAAATCGACAATGTGCATCAGCTTTTACCCCTCGCAGAGATTTCACAACAATTGCATCGGGAAGAATTGCATTGATCTTATATGTAAACTGCGGGTGAAGTGATTCCTCAAAATCAAAATGAAAAAAATTTTGTAACGCGTGTACGCCAGCATCTGTTCTGGAGGAACCCGTCATCACCACCGGCACGCGTTGCAAAGTGGAAAAAGCTTTTTCAACCTCAGCCTGCACTGTCAATGCGTTGTCCTGCGATTGAAACCCGCTATAATTGGTTCCTTTATAAGCTACTTCTAAAAAATATCGTGGCATTATTGAAGCATCTCTTTGAGACGAACTGCAAAATCGGGATTTCTAAAGACATGAAACAAACGATCGAACTGCGAACGATTGCTTACAAAAAACCAAGCCTCCAATAAAAAGTCATATCGCCCATCATCCGTTGTAAATTTTTCAGCCAATATTCCTACTTGAGCAACAGAAAGACAAAATTTCTGAAGTGATTTGCTGATTAGTAGAACACGTTTTACATCACTTGTAACAGAATCAATTGATCGAACCAACAGGTCCAGCTCATCTTGTGTAGCTATAACAGAACATCTTGGATTTGTAATCAGCGGTGAATCCTGCAAAAGTGTTACCGTATCCTTAGTGTTTAAGATAGGCTTTGTTTGTACGGCCGTGTCTTTATTAATACTTATTGGCTCGCTCTTTGCAATTTCCTCTATTACAATAGCCACCTCTTTAGCCATCGGTGCCTTTTGAACTGTATCAGTTGACTCTACTTTTTTTAATGGCTGCTTTTTAACAGTTTCGGCTTGCTTATTTTCTACGCGAGCACGTAAGCTTGGATCTCCTGCAGCCATTGCAAGAAGATTTGAAAATTCATCTTGCTCTGTAGGGACTGAAGACTGTGTTATTGAAGTTGAATTATTCTTTTCTCCATATTGTACACGTAGACTACGCCAGTCCAATAATCCCCAACCTTTATCACCATAGTCTTTTAAAAGATACCCTTGATCAGTCTGAAATACGCCCAGTGTAAAATATTGAGTGGGCCAAGTTTGCTCTTTGAAACTTATTGCAATTTGATAAGCAGAGTCGGTAAGTTTGGATAGAATTAAATACCCAGTTTTTGAGGATGTGAGGGTATCTCCTTTTATAATTAGTGAGAAGAGACGAGCTGGCTCTGATTGGATATAGACAAAATTGGAGCGTTGTGCCCTTAAAATAAGGGATGTGAATAGAAGCAGAAATGCAAAAAGGAAAATTCTCATGCAGCACTTGGGATTTGCAATCAAAAATAATTATTAATGTCTACCACCTTCCTCCTGCGCCACCACCCCCAAAACCTCCACCTCCAAAACCACCAAAACCTCCTCCGAATCCTCCTCCAGAGCTTCCACCCCAACTACTGCCTCCACCCCAACCACCACCCATCCAGGTGCCACCTGTCCATCCACGATGACCACGGCGGTTAATCATAGTCCCCCCACCTCCTCGTGATGAAAGAATTGAAATCAGAATTAAGATGAGTACAAAAACGATGGAGGGTATTCCAACCTTGGGTGAATTTCTTTTTTTTCTTTGTTGCTTATATTCTCCTGCAGCTGCTCTTTCTAATGCGTCTATTGTTCTTTTAAATCCTTCAAGATAATTGCCTTCTTTAAAAAAAGGAATCAACTCATTCTCAAGTATGTTGTCTGCTGTTACATCTGGTATAGCACCCTCAAGCCCATAACCCACTGCGATATAAGCATCCCTATTCCCATCACTTCCTCCAGTAGAAATCAATACAACTACTCCATTATTAAAAGCTTGACTACCTACCCCCCATTTTCTACCTAATGCAGTGGCATATTCATTAGCAGTATACCCCTCCAAACTTTCCACAACCACAATTGCAATTTGATTGGAAGTGCTATCGTCAATAGAAACCAGGGAGTTTTCCAGGAATTCAGCCTGGGCTTTAGTTAGAAAGTTGGATGACTTTGTAAGATCATTATAGAGATGTGCAGGGCTAGGCCTTTCAGGTAAAATTTTTTCAACTTGTGCTGCTGCAGTAGTTGCAATAAAAAGAACAGATAGTATTAAGTAGTCTGTTATTCTCATCGCCCAAAAACTACTTGGTCAGATAATTCATTCTTGTCTTTATCGCCCTCATATGGGAAATGAGCTTGCAAGGCTGTGCCAATTTCTTGAATGCTGGCACAGATTCCTCGGGTATGATCAGCTGCATGAAATGCAGCGATAATTTTATCAATTTGCAATTGCCAAAATGTGGTGCCCAATTTCTCATGAATCCCTTTGTCGCCCCAAACTGCTAATTGGTGATCACGCATGGCCAAGTAAAACAAAACCCCATTTCGGGCTTCAGTTTTATCCATTTCTAATTGATGGAATAATTCTGCAGCACGGTCAGCAGCATCGAGATAGCGACATTTACTCTCTACAAATACACGTATCTCCCCACTTGTTTTTTTCTCAGCCATCGCAATCGCATCGCTGATTGCAATACGATCTTGATCTGTAAAAAGGGAAGACGCGCGCTTATTGAAGAAGGGAATCAAACTATTGAATATTGAATTTAATATCGGGCGCTTTCTCTGAACCTTTGTCTGCTTCGTAGTAAGCCTTTTCAGTAAAATTGAATAGCCCTGCCATGATGTTTCCGGGGAAACGCTTTACGCGCAGATTAAAATCTTCGACCGCTTTATTATAGTCCTGACGAGCCACATTGATTCGATTTTCAGTTCCTTCTATCTGTGTTTGAAAATCTTGGAAAGCCTTGGTTGTTTTTAAATCAGGATATTGCTCAAACGATGCAATCAATCGGCTAAATGATCCTTGCAAATTTGCCTGCGCTTGTTGATACGCTTGTAAGGAGGCGGGATCATTGATGTCAATTTTTACTTGTGTAGCAGCAGCACGAGCAGCCACTACAGACTGCAACGTAGATTTTTCAAAATTAGCAGAGGCCTCTACCGTTTTAATAACGCTTCCATACAAATCACTGCGGCGCTGATAATTTGTTTCCACATTACTCCAAGCCTTTTTCACTCCTTGATCACCAGAAACAAAACCATTATAGGCATTGCATCCCCAAAATCCGAAGATTAAAAATAAACCCCCAATTATCAAGAGGGCAAGCGAAGTTCCTTTCATAGGTAAATTATTTATGTAGCAAAGTTAGCGTAAAAGAGACGCCTGAGATAAATTATGAAGTTCCGCGATGTTAAAATTTTTTAGGATTGCTGAACGGCTGCAATTCCTGGGAGCACTTTCCCTTCAAAATACTCCAAAAGCGCACCACCACCTGTCGATACATAACTTACACGATCAGCAAAACCAAATTGATTAACAGCCGCAACGGAATCACCGCCCCCTACCAATGAAAACGCACCTTTATCTGTTGCATCGGCAACGGCCTTTGCGATTGCCAAGGTGCCAGCCTGGAAAGGCTTCATTTCAAAAACACCCATCGGGCCATTCCATAAAATGGTTTGAGCAGATAATATGACCTCCTGAAATTCAATTCTAGCTTTTTGACCAATATCAAGTCCCATCCAGCCTGCAGGAATATCAAAACTTTCACAATTGGAAGTGGTAGCATCTGCAGCAAACTTATCGGCAATGGTGCTATCTACAGGTAAATGGATGTTGACTCCTCGCTGCTTCGCCTTTTGTAATAACCCAGCTGCTAATTCCAAGCGATCCTCCTCACAGAGGGAACTTCCAATCATTTTACCTTGGGCTCTCCAAAAAGTGTAAGCCATTCCGCCGCCAATGATAATATCAGTAGCCCGTTCCAAAAGATTTTCAATGATCAGGATTTTATCACTAACCTTAGCCCCTCCAATAATAGCCACAAAGGGCTTGGTAGCTTTATGAATGACTCGGGAAGCACTGGCAACTTCTGCTTCCATCAATAACCCAAATACTCTTTTCTCAGGGGGAAAAAATTGTGCAATTACAGCAGTAGATGCATGTGCTCGATGTGCTGTACCAAAAGCGTCGTTGACCCAAACGGTTCCCAATTGAGCCAATTTTTTTGCAAATTCAACACCCCCTTTTTCCTCTTCTTTATAAAACCGAAGATTCTCTAGTAGAAGAATTTCGCCTGGTTGTAAAGTGGCCGCCAATTCGTTTGCCTCCTTACCGATACAATCAGGAGCAAATTTAATTGCAGCAGCAGGTAGGAGTTCTTGTAAATGCGATACCAGGTGCTTTAAGGAATACTTATCAGAGGGACCTTCTTTAGGTCTGCCCAAATGACTCATTAGAATAACGGCTCCTCCTTGTACTAAGATTTGATGAATGGTTGGTAACGCAGCACGAATTCTGGTATCGTCAGTAATATGCTGCTGTGCATCAAGTGGAACATTAAAATCTACCCGAACCAGGGCTTTTTCCTGCTGAAAAGAAATCGAAGAAAAAGAACCTTGCATTAGCGAATTAATTTTGCAAAGTAATTTACCGTGCGGACTAATTGGCTCACATAACTCATCTCATTATCATACCAACTAACAGTTTTGACAAGTTGATGATCGCCTACGGTAATTACTTTAGTCTGCGTTGCATCAAATAATGAGCCGTAGCTAATTCCGATAATATCAGTGCTAACAATTTCATCTTCAGTGTAACCGAAGGATTCGTTAGCCGCTGCTTTCATAGCCGCATTCACTTCTTCAACAGTTACTTTTTTACTAAGTATTGATATCAATTCTGTAAGAGAGCCCGTAATAGTAGGTACACGCTGGGCACCGCCATCCAATTTCCCTTTCAATTGAGGCAATACCAATCCGATTGCTTTTGCTGCACCTGTACTGTTAGGGACAATATTCCCAGCAGCAGCTCTGGCACGACGCAAATCTCCTTTTGGGTGCGGCGCATCCAACGTATTTTGATCATTGGTATAAGCATGTATTGTGGTCATGTGCCCCGTACAGAGTCCGTACTGCTCGTCCAATACTTTTGCCATGGGCGCCAAACAGTTTGTGGTACAGGAAGCTCCTGATATAACAGTTTCTGTACCATCCAAAATTTGGTGATTCACGTTATAAACTACAGTCTTCAAGTCCCCAGTTGCTGGAGCAGAAATCACTACCCTCTTGGCACCGGCACGCAAATGAGCTTCGGCTTTTTCTTTGTCCGTAAAAAATCCAGTACACTCCAATACCACATCCACGTCATGAGCAGCCCATGGAATTTGTGCAGGATCCTTTTGAGCATATATTTTAAGAACGTCATTGTTAACCAGAATGGAATCCTCAGTGGCTTTTACCTCGGCATCAAAACGTCCCTGCGCACTATCGTACTTTAATAAATGTGCCAAAACAGTTGGACTGGTTAAATCGTTTATAGCGACTACATCAATCCCTTCCATATTGTAAATCTTCCGGTAAACCAACCTTCCGATTCTTCCAAATCCATTGATTGCTACTTTAACTGAAGCCATAAATAAATTTTAAGGTGGCAAAGGTAAAGTAAGAAGGCGAGATTTGGTTGTCAAATAGGACAACCCTATCTTTGCCGCTCCTAAAATGGCCCGTTCGTCTAAGGGCTAGGACACCACCCTTTCACGGTGGTGATACGGGTTCGAATCCCGTACGGGCTACAAAGCCTTGCAGTCACACTGTGAGGCTTTTTTTTATTTATACCTCACGCAAATTTCTTAAAGTAGCTGAATTCTGGCTTTTACCCAGCTTGTAAATAACTAACATCAATAAGCGTATGCCAGCAGTCATCAACCTAGCTTGCTTTCGGTTTTACTTTCATTTTGTTCACCCAGTAATACAAAATGGAAAAAAATCAGATATTGCCCGGAGAGGTATTGGCGAATTTGCTCTTGGATAAAGGGGGCCCCTGCTTAACTCTTACAGTTTCGTTAGAAAAATTGAATCCAGTCAGGGAGGCAAACAGCAGAATACTTAAAGAATATACCAGCTTGGCTGAAGATCAATGGCAACGATTATTCCCAGGAAAAAATGGGCAATTTTTCCTGGAGCCATTACATGATTTTATTGACAAAATTGACCTAGGCAATCCTCCACTTGGTATAGGCGTTTATATTTCTCCAACACAAGCACATTGCATTCATTTTCTGTTTGCCCCACCTATGCGAGTTTGCTGGAATGATCGATTCCTGATTCGTGATCTAGTATACCAATTGCAATTACAACAACGCTTCTTGCTCTTAACAGTAACTGAAAAAAGAGCTCGCTTATTTGAATGTGAAAATGATCAATGTTCCCAAATACAGGACGGAGTAATTAGTACTCCCTTCTACGACAACTATGAGTATAATTCCCCAGCAAGGAGCACCTCTTATGCAGGCTATTCGCATGTAAAAAGCTATGAACGGGAAGAAGAAGAAGTACTTGCTGCACACCGAAGAAAGTACTTTAAAGGTGTCAAGGAAAGGCTGGCTCAATACAGAACGCACCAAACTCCGCTGGTATTGGTAGCACAGAAAGAGTTGTTGTCCGAATTGGATTTAGAAGGAAAAGCTAATGAACCGGTGGTTCATGTAAACAGAGACCCCAGCCATGATTCCGCCTCAACACTCGCCAAACTTGCAATAGCGCCGGTCTATGCAATGCAAGAAAAAAAAGTAGAGAAATTGATTGGAGAGTGGAATGAACTAGTTGGAAAGGGATTTACGAGAAACGGACTTCAAGCCTGCTGGCGTGCTGCTCAGGAGGGAAACTGCCGCATACTATTGGTTGAGCAAACGTATAGTAAGCCTGGCTATTTACTTGATGACCCTTACTATTTATTTCTATCGCCACCAGCAGGAAAGCATACTACTCTTCCAGATGCGGTGGATGATCTTATCAAAGTAGTATTAGAAAAAAGAGGTGCTGTTCATTTCACCGGCGACGAACTATTATCATCACAACAAAAAATAGCCTTGATAACACGTTACTAAAATTTATACTATGAATTCAGATCTATCAGAAAAAATGGTGCGACTGCATGACTTATTAGACTATGAAATTCTTCAGTTTAATGCTGGAGAGAATCAATTGAAAAATGCAATAAAAAAATGGACTGTGCTCGCCTCAGCCCTTTCTATGAAGTCTTTACTTTTAGAATACTTAGGTATCATAGATTCACACTTACTTTTCCTAAAGGAATACACACTAACC
>CAINBK010000192.1:0-28181 GCA_903846615.1 uncultured Bacteroidota bacterium | reverse complement strand
GCCGTGACCATTAATTACAATAGCAATCATTTATTTATTCGCTACGGCACTACTCAAATGAGTTGTCGGTTGATCGATGCACGTTTCCCTGATTATAAAGTTGTAATCCCTACAGGAAATCCTTACACGCTAACCGTAAACAAGGCGGCGTTTCAAAGTGCACTTCGTCGGGTAAGTATTTTCAGTAACAAAAGCACTAATCAGGTAGCCCTAAGTATAAGCGGAAGTGAATTACAATTAGCAGCACAAGACGTGGATTTTAGTTTCGAGGGAAATGAACGTATGAAATGTCAATACAACGGAGAAGACTTGGTGATTGCATTCAATGCAAAGTTTTTAATTGAAATGCTGGGAGCAACCGAAAGCGAAGAAGTAATTATTGAATTATCTACGCCCAATAAAGCAGGTATTTTGAGACCTTCAGAAATTGAAGAGAACGAAGAACTGCAAATGCTTGTAATGCCTTTGATGCTGAATCAATAAATAATTTACCATGTGGCCGGAGTGGATTAACTACTTTCAAGATCTTGAACAACGCCCGGCCGAAAGACTGGCCCTTTTAGTGGGAGGACTATTATTCTTTTGGATACTCGAAGGAGCGATTCCGCTTTTTCAACTCCCCTACCAAAGAGGTAAACTCAAGCACGCCGGTATCAATTTTGTTTTTACCATTATCCATCTGATTATACACACCTTACTAGCCATTCTGATTGTGGCGCTCTCTGATTGGTGCAATCAACAATCCTTTGGATTGGTATACTGGAGTAATGCTGGCATCGGATTAACTATTCTAATTGGCGTCTTAGCACTCGATTTCAGCAGCTGGCTAGTACATTGGGTGATGCATCAACAAAAATTTTTATGGCGCTTTCATATAATACATCACAGTGATCAAAAAGTAGATGTAACCACAGGCCTGCGTCATCATCCAGGAGATAGTTTGCTAAGAGGAATTTTTTTCTTGCTACTGATATTTTTTTCAGGAGCACCCATGTATTCGGTAATGATCTATCAAACGTTAGTAGTGATAGCCACTGCATTCACGCATGCTAATATCAGTCTGCCCGCTACCGTAGATCGTTTCCTGAGCTGGATATTGATTTCACCCAATATGCATAAGGTTCATCACCATTGGAAACAACCATACACCGATAGCAACTACGGTGCGGTTTTCTCTGTATGGGATCGAGTATTTGGTACATTTCGTTTTTTAGACGCCAAGTCCATTCAATATGGAATTGATAGAGATTATCCGAAAGAAAAGGACGAAGACTTAGTGAATCTCTTGAAAAGTCCTTTTCAAAAACAAACTAATTAAATAACAGGTATGAAAGTTGTTGCATTGATTCCTGCCCGTTATGCAGCCAGTCGGTTTCCAGGAAAGCTCATGCAGTCGCTGGGTGATAAAACGGTGATTCGTCATACTGTGGAAGCGACACAATCAACAATGTTATTTGATCAGGTAATTGTAGTAACCGACAGCGATGAAATAGAAGCAGAGATACATCGCTTTGGGGGTGAATGCAAAAGAAGCAGTCGTAATTATGAAAGCGGCACCGACCGAATTGCAGAGATTGCCGCTACATTAGATGTTGATCTAATTCTAAATGTACAAGGAGATACTCCTTTTATAAAAAAAGAACCGCTGGCCGACTTGATAAAAGCCTTTGAAGATATAAAAGTGGGGGTCGCCTCTTTAATGCAACCCATTCAAGATCCAAAATTGATTCAGGAGCCCAGTGTAGTAAAAGTGGTTACTGATTTAAATAACGATGCGCTCTATTTCAGTCGTAGTCCAATCCCGTACAACAGAGATAAAAGCGCCTCCACTTCATATTATGAGCATATCGGCGTTTACGCCTTTCGCAAAAAAGCATTATTGGACTTTACAAGCTGGCCCCTCTCAGCTCTGGAAGCAACAGAAAAACTAGAACAGCTTCGGTACTTAGAGCATGGTGTAAAAATCCGAATGGTAAAGACTAATTACAGCAGTATTGCCATTGACACACCAGAAGACCTGGTGCGTGCTAATATTCATCTAGCCAACATTTAAAAACTAGCTTCTTAGTTCATTCGTACATCACGCATTTCCCGCATCATAATGCGAGGCATGCCGGGTATAGACTGTTGTTGCTGTTGCGTTTTACCGCCCATTCTGTTCAGGTTAAATAAGAAACTAACTAGGAAATAACGACGTAAGACCATGCTACGCGTATCCTGTAGATAGTTATCTCCCGCAGTGCGCGCTATACTTTGATTCTGATTGAGTAAATCATTAGCGGATAACTTCAGCTCTCCATTTTTGTTTTTAAACAAGAGTTTGCTTACGCTAGCTCCCAAGAGCGGAATACTTTGATTAAATCCAGCAGCACGACCTGTATTAATTAAGTAATCAAAATTGGTTGCAATAATAAAGTTGGCAGGCAGCTTGTAAGTAAGATCTGCATTATAGGTCTGCGTCCAGTAATCTTCGTTTAACTGCTTGTTGATAGAATAGCCTAATTTGTTATAACCCAAATTAACTCTTAACCCAATATCAAATTTATCCTTATTGATACTAATACCGGCTCCCTGAGTAACAGTAAAGGTTTGCGTAATATTCTCTTGTTTGTTGATCAAACTGATATCACGCAGATAGAGCATCGTATTTGTAAAATTAACATTCGAACCCTTGAGCTTTGGATTTTTGAAAGGAAGACCTAATGTAAAAAATGAAAACCCTCTCAAGTATCCATTTACGTTAGCATAGGTGGTAGTTTGTACAGGACCACGTGTTGTGATACTATTTACAATACGATTACTGGTAGTGCTGATATTTACATTCGCTGCTATAAATCTAAAAGTAGCCAGATTAAACGTGTTATAACCCAGGTTTAAACTATGCGTGAACTCTTGCTTTAGATTTGGATTTCCGATGCGTACGTTAAGTGTATCTGTAACATCCGGTACATTTTGTAACTGCGTTACAGAAGGCTGATTAGTCCGTCCATTATAAGAGAATCGAAGATTCTTGCTGCGGGAAGGCGTGTAATTGAAATTGGCCGTGGGAAATAAATTCGTAAAGTTTTGCTTGATCAAAGAGTCTTTACCCGTTGCAGCTTGGTAAGTGTGATTCTCCAGTGAAGATTGTTGTAAACCTACCCCAAGCTGATAATTGTATTTTTTCTCCTGTACGCGGAAATTCAAACCAGCACGATGTGCTTCAAATAAATTTTTAAACTGGTTTGTTTGTAACAGGTTGGGGTTATCGTACTTACCATTCCCTGCATTATAGTTAAAGGTCTCTTTTTCAGAACGGCTAAAATTATTTGTATAAGCGTAATTGATCTCTAATAATTTATTATTCCCCAGTGGCTCCGTATAAGAGGTGCTTACTACGTTGTTACGCGTCTTTGTTGTTTGTGTGTATTGCTGATTCTGAGAGAAATTAAAAAATGGATTTCCATCGGGACGGAAAAACTGGTTGTTGGAAATTGTTTTACCATCCGCTTCACTCATCCCCATTGTACTATTTATGCCAATAGTAATAGTTCTACCAGTTTTCTTGAACTTCCTACGAAATAAAATATTGTTGTTGAAATTCATGCCATCGCGGACATTCGAATTTTGCGAACTAGTGCTAATAGCAGTATAAGAACGTGTAGGTGTTTGGGACGTGGTTAAACTGGAGTCATAGCTAATATTGTCAGAATGCTGCAGTGTTAACTGTGGAGTATATAAAATAGAAGTGAGTGAATCAATCTGATATTCAAACCGAACATTGAAGCGGTGATTCTGATTTAAATTATCAGAGCGAGAAGTTCTATTTTGAAAAGCTGTTGAGTCATTCACAAAGAAGGTTTGTCTCAGTGTGCTTTGCTCTTGCACAGGTCTTGAATCGGAGAAAAAATAACTCCCCGTGAATTTTGCTTTTGTTCCCCACTCATTATTAAAATTGAGCCCGGACGAAAGCGAGCGAATAATCCCGGTGTTCTGTCCACCAAAACCGCCGCCTCCTCCACCAAAGCCACCACCGCCGCTTCTGCCCATAGTGACTATTTGCATTCCACCACCGCCGCCACCAAAACCGCCACCGCCGCCACCAAAACCGCCGCCACCACCACCAAAGCCACCGAATCCACCCATCGTGCTGATAATATCATTAAAAGAGAAGCCTTGTTTATTAATGTTGTTAGTATTGAAGAGTACAGAAAATCTTTTGTTTCCATTAAAGTTGTTGAAGCTTAGGTTCCCCTCAAAGCGATCGTTACTACCCGCACCGGCTAATGCTCTTGTGAAATAACCCTTGTTTTTATCTTTCTTTAATTTGATGTTGATGGTTTTACTTCTGCTTCCATCATCTATTTTAGTGAACTTGGATTGCTCGCTCATATCATCAAAAACCTGAACGCTTTCTACCATATCAGCAGTCAGGTTTTTAGTAGCTAGCTTAGGATCGTTTCCAAAAAATTCTTTCCCGTCCACAATAACTCGCTGTACCTGTTCACCCTGCGCTTTTACATTTCCCTCTTTATCTACTTCCATTCCTGGAATTTTCTTGAGCAAATCTTCTACAGTTGCATTGGGTATTGTTTTAAAACCACTTGTGTTGAATTGAACAGTATCATTTTTTACTACTATGGGAGACTCTGTAGTAATCACAACACCCTCCATCATCTTAAAATCTTTGTTCATCACAAGTGTTCCCAGATCAATTATTTTTTTATCACTGGTAATACTAAAGTTGCGACGTATTTCTTCCAGTCCTTTGCTGCTAACAATAAGTCGATAATCACCGGGAAGTAAATTCTTGATTTCAAAACCTCCCAGTTTATTGGATAGTACAAAGCTGGCTAGAGAAGAATCTTTACTATTTACAACCGATACAGTTGCATCTACAATCGGCTGTTTAGCACTGGAGTCAGTAAGTTGCCCTTTGATTACTCCTTCGGCCCGTTGGGCCATCACTCCTTTCCCAATACACAATACAAACAGGAGCAAACTGATATATTTTCTCATAAACATAGTTGAAGTCCGCAAAGATAGACGTAAAGGGGCAGGGCAACTTGTGGAAACTTGTTAAAACTTAACTGAACAGATACTCCACATCTTCACGGGATAAGCTCTTCACAAAGCCAGAATCATCCGTAATAATATCTTTTGCAAGCGCCCTCTTTCTCTCTTGTAATTGGAGGATCTTGTCTTCGATACTATCCTTACAGATCATTCGGTATGCAAAAATGTTTTTAGTCTGCCCGATTCGATGAGTTCTGTCAATAGCCTGCTGTTCTACAGCAGGATTCCACCAAGGATCCATGATATAGACATAATCGGCGGCAGTTAGGTTTAATCCTACTCCACCAGCTTTGAGAGATATCAAAAAAACACGAATCTTATCCTGTTGTTGAAACTGTTGTATTGCCTTTTCTCTCTCTGGAGCGGTAGTACTTCCATCAAAATATACATAGGGTATTTCCAGCTCCTCCAACTTGGTACGAATCAAGGCTAGCATCCCCAGGAACTGGGAAAAAACCAGTGCCTTATGATCGCTGATATCCTCTTTTAGCTGACGAGCCAATTCGTCCAATTTGATGGAATGATTGGGGTATTTTTCCTTTTCGTTGAGAATAGCAGGAGAATCACATATTTGGCGAAGCTTCATCAAACCCTGTAGGATAGCCAGCTGCGCTTTTTGAATCCCTTGCGTTTCTATTGACCCTAATATCTGATTTCTATAGTCATTACGATATGCGTCGTAAATATCTCTTTGCTCCTGTTCCATCTCACAGAAAACCACCATCTCCTGCTTTTCGGGCAAATCCTTGGCCACCTGCTCTTTGGTTCGTCTAAGGATGAACGGATACAGCAATTTCCGTAGATGCTCTTTTCGATCAGGCTCACCAAGCTTATCAATGGGTATAGCAAACTCCTGACGGAAAAACTCGACTGAACCCAACATACCTGGATTCAGAAAATTCATCTGTGCATAGATATCAAACGTGTTGTTCTGCAAAGGAGTTCCACTCATGCACAAGCGATTTTTTGCTTGCAATAATTGTGCCGCTCTGGTTACTTTACTGGAAGGATTCTTAATTGCTTGCGATTCGTCTAGTATTGCATAATCAAACTGAAGAGCACTCAAAATTTTAATATCACTTCGCAAGGTTCCATACGTTGTAATCAAAACGTCATATTGCTCCAGCTCTTCTTTTTTGCGTATACGCTGAGGTCCATGGTGAATACGATGACGTAAAGAGGGGGTGAATTTTTTTATTTCATTCTCCCAATTATAAATCAGGGTGGTTGGACAAATTACAATGGCACGAAGCTTTCCTTCCTGATTTTTAAATTGCTCCAAATAAGAAAGTGCCTGTACTGTTTTTCCGAGACCCATGTCGTCCGCAAGAATTCCACCCCAGTTAACTTCCTTTAGATAATTAAGCCATTGATAACCTGAGACCTGATAAGGACGTAATACCGCATGTAATGAAGCGGGTGGTTCAATTTGTTTTATTTGATCGAACTGTCTGAGCTGCTCGTACTTTTCTTCCAGCTGTAATTCCAATTCTTCTTGATCACGATTCGCATACAGTTCATCTACTACTCCCAAATGATAACGAGAAAGCTTTAGTGAGTCGGCTTTACCTTCTCCCACACGAAATAAGAGTGCATACTTCTTTAACCAATCCTCGGGCAATATCCCCAGCGTTCCATCACTCAACTGTACAAACTGTTGGTTGTTGGCCAACGCTTTCTTTACATCCGCCACAGTAATCTGCTGATTTCCGAAAGCAATATTCACTTTTGCGTCAAACCAGTCGGTATGACTGCTTATAAATATTTGTGTTTTGGGTTTAGCCGTATTAAATCGATAGTGCTGCAAATTTTCAAACCCAAATACAGGTGTTTTTGATTCTTTCATAGCGTCAATGAAAAGAAAGAACCAGTTATTGCGCAACACTTCTGTACCTTTTAATGCATACGTGCCATCATCGGTATTGTGCACAAAGCCTGAATGCAGAGAAGCGAGTTTTTGTAAAAACAGATCTTCTTTTTCACGGTTTCGATGTACTACCATTACACCTTCGGCCTGTGGAATCAATACACGATCTCCATCGGTAGGACCTGCTTCAAAACCCTCGTAAACAAAATTGGGTTTGAAAATTAAATAGTCTCCCTTTTCTGTCAGCTGTATTCTTGCCTCAGGGTTAACACCACGAATTTCTTTAGTGAGTGATTTATCAAATCGAACACTGTAATTACGGGAAAGTGGCAAAACAAAGTTTTGCATGGTCTGTGTCCAGCCCGCTATCGGATAATTTATTTTACCATCGGGTACAAATGTTTCATTTAATTGAACAATCTCCTTTGTTTTCCAACAATAGCAGACACCATTTTGTTCAAATAATAGTGAGGAAGTGCACTCGTTATCTTTCAAACTCAATTCCAGTGCCCCAACTTTTACTTGAGCCTGTACAGTATAGTGCGAATTCTTTTTAATCAAAAACTGAGGGACAACGCTTTCTGCACTCAACTCGAGTGGTATAAGGTGTGCTGTTTTGAAAGATTTCCCGGGCTTAAGTTGGAATACAAAAGGAGAAGTAGAAAGTTCCCTGAAAAGGCGCTGTAACTTAGGCAACAAATACTCCGTGATCAGATCCTTGGTCTCATCAGGCAAATCGTCGCCTTCCTGGTGAATAATATTATCCCAAATACCCGAAAAAGGAGAGTTGCGACTTACATACTTTTTAACTTCTGCATCTTGCAATTTTCGGACTGCTTGAAGTATTTCACGATCAGAGTCATTTAAATCATCTACCTCTACAAAGCGTGTGATATCCAACTTTTCCACTTTGCCAGCAAATCCATCGTTTACGTCTGTAGGCTCTCCAATGACCAGGTCAATGGCAAAGCGTGGAAATTCTTTTTTATTAAAATTGAATACAACACCAATCCGACTACTGGGTACGTTTGAAATCTTTTCAATTACCTTCTCTTCCGCAAGAAGTGGTTTGGTAGGAAAAAGAACAGGTCTACTAGTTGGAGTTGGCGTCAACACACGCTTAATACCAGGATCCAACACACGTAAAAAAGGTTTTCCGTCTTTGTATGCAAATTCAAACTTGTTAGTAAGATCATCCTGGAGCGAGTAGCCATAAGCCTCCAGCAATTTATTTTTTTCTTTATCCCAATTCCGAATACTGTCAAAATAGTTAGCGCCATGTGTATTCAATAATTGGAGCAGTACAATTACTTTGGGCAAGCAAAGAGGATGTTGTGTATCCTCATAATCACAGCTGGTATCAAAATTTCTTTCTTCGTTTTTTCGGATCAGTACATCATAGTCCTTGCCCTCTAATGAAACACGAGCTTTGACCGTTTCGTTTTCAGCATATTCAATGGCCGCTTTTTTGGTACGCAAATGCGTTTCAGCCTGCGATAAAATATGCGGACCACAGAGTAAGCGAATATTTTTAAGATCGATGGCTTTCATTTTTACCACCGTGTGACGCTGATCGTACTGTATCTGTCCGGTTTGTAGTTGACCCCGGTCTAGTAATTCCTGAAGCTGAAGTAAGGCGGCTGTTTCGTGTCTGCAAATATCTCCCAGATTATAAGGACAGGAACAACGTAAGGAGGTAGCACTGGGCTCTCGAAAGTGATGAATGTATACTTTATAATAAGTATTATAACTATCGTCCCGTACTCGAAAGGTTACGGTACCAAAAAGTTCATCATACTCCGTTAGCTCAACAAAGCCAATAGCATGAATTTTTTTTCCACGACGAATCACTTCATCAGTACCGTGTGTGTAAATATATTTTACGAGATGGGGTAGTGCCACAATTATAAACGCACCCCTTTTGTAAAGGGGAACCTACAAATCTAAAGGAATAAGAAGCAAATTTCCCTGTGGGAAAAAATAAAGAAGTGAATAATTTTGAAGCCGATTTCGCAAGCAAAAAAATGCTTATCTTCAGGGGTTTATTTTTTTACAATCAGCTTTCCGTCCTGATAAACGGGCAGCACATTGGCCACATCTGGAGTCAGACAAAATTCAATGTCTTTAATCAATCCGAAGCGTTCCACCAGACGATGATAATGCGTGAGCTGTGGAGCAAAACCCAATAAATCACTAGCATGTTTTTGATAGAGTGTTACTGCCATCAAAGAACTATCGCAATGTATGGTAAAGTGTTCCTGCACCTGATTAATAACTGCGCCTGCAAAAAGTGTGTCTTCAAGATTAAAACGGTCCTTCCAACCCGCACATCCCAATACCACGTCTTTTCCTTCTTTAATTAAAAAAGAACATACAGAAGAAAGATTAGGAAAACTACCCGCGATAATAGTGGAAGCGTTTCTATCTAATGCCATTTGTAATAAACGAGTCCCGTTTGTAGTGGTTAAAACCAAATTACGGTTTTCAATAAAACTTCTGGTATACTCCAATGGAGAGTTTCCATGTTGTAAACCTTCTGCGATCATACCATCGCGTTCCCCGGCGGCAATCCCGTCAATACTTTTTCCCATTTCAATAGCTTTGGGCACAGAATCCACGGGAATTACTGCACGAGCGCCATTATACAGGGCAGCAGCAATAGTAGAAGTGGCACGAAATACATCTATAATCACAACTACACTGTTGCTTAGGTCATAAAGATGTAGGAGAGCAGGAGAAAGTGAAGTATAGAGCGTTGGTTTGTTAGACATGGTTGATAAGCGTGCGCAAATTTAGAATAAATTCTACAAAGCTTGCGCTTGATTAAAAAGAACTAGCGGACTAAAAGTTTTTTCCAGCGATCTGTTTCAGCATAATTTTTTATTAGCGAGATTTTTTGCTGGAGATACTTTTCCATATACTGATTGAAGTAAACTGCATTAAATAGCCGACCCAGTTGACCATAGGGAAATTCATAGGTAAGTAAATCAATCATCAACATTCCATTATCGATAGGCTTAAAATGATGTTCGTGTCTGAACATAGTTAAATCGCCCTGCAACTGAACCTCCACATACATCTCCGGCTTGATCATTTCCACAATTTTGATTCGTTGTAAGCGCTCTTTAAAAAGATGATAAGACTTCCAAGTAATTGTTTCGCCTTTCTCCAGTAAACCAAAACGGGTGCCCGCTACGGCTTCTATTTTATATCCGACATGCGCCTCTTTGTGCACACTCACATGACGACTCAGGTCAAATACAATATTAGCAGGTGCTGCAATAAATGTAGTTAGATGAATTGTAGGCATACTCAAATAAAAGGTACTTTGACAACTTTTGCTTTTAATTGTTTATCACGAACCTGTATATGGACAAGAGTATCCAAGGAAGTGAAAGCGGTATTGATATATCCCAATCCGATAGCCTTCCCTAAGCTGGGAGATTGTGTGCCTGAGGTAATCACGCCAATTACTTGGCCATCTAAATTTTTTATTTCATACCCATGACGTGGAATTCCCTTGTCAATCATTTCAAAACCGACGAGTTTTCGCTGAAGACCCGCCGCCTTTTGATCAGCTAGTACGGTTGAGTTTGTAAACGATTTCGAAAACTTAGTTATCCAACCCAAACCAGCCTCTAGCGGTGACGTAGTATCATCAATATCGTTTCCATACAAACAGAATCCCATTTCTAACCGAAGTGTATCACGTGCACCTAGTCCAATTGGTTTGAGTCCTTGTGGAGTTCCAATCTCAAAAATGGCATTCCATATTTTTTCAGCTTGACCACCTTTGTCTTCAAAATAAATTTCTACCCCGCCAGCCCCTGTATATCCTGTAGCACTGATCAAGACATTTTCTACTCCGGCAAATGTTCCCTTTACAAACGTGTAATAAGCGAGATTCAGTAAATCCATTTCCGTAAGTGGCTGTAAGATGCGTGTAGCATTCGGACCCTGTACAGCCAATAAGCAAGTTTTTTCTGAAACATTATGCATCTCAACTCCCTGTGTATTGAACTGCTGAATCCAGTTCCAGTCTTTCTCTATGTTGGATGCGTTCACCACCAACATATACGCACTGTTTTCTTCCAGACAATAGACTAATAGATCATCAACAATACCTCCTTTATCATTAGGAAAGCAACTATACTGCACCTTACCCTTTACCAACTTTGATGCATCATTACTAGTCACGCGCTGAATCAAATCGAGTGCATGGGAGCCCTTGAGAACAAATTCGCCCATGTGGCTTACATCAAACACGCCTGCATTCTTTCGAACCGTCTGATGTTCGTCATTAATCCCAGAATAAGAAATGGGCATATTATAACCAGCAAAAGGAGCCATCTTGGCACCTAATTCCTGGTGTTTCTGAAAGAAGGGTGTGTTCCTGACTGACATTCGTCATTTATTAAGAACACAAATGTAAGTCAAAGCGCCTGTCTGTCTATCCCAAAAGAAGTCTTAATGGTGAAGGGCCATTTACCCGAACAGGATAAATCTTGCTTCGGGGTAAAAGCATAGCCTCCTTGTTGATGGGAGGAGCTGGAGGTGTTGGTGGTTCCAATTCCATATTCATAGACTCCAGAGCCGGACCAGAGCCATCAGCAGACTTAAGCTCTCCATCTGCACCCATGATGTATTCAATGTTAGAGCGATATCTGAAATGATGTTCTGTCCAGTCATATCGATCGTACTTACTATCGGTACGCTGCCGAATTTTTACCTCGAAGGAGGAAAGTTTAGAACGAACCGATTCATCAAAGCTTATACGCCCGCCCACGGGAACTCGGAGGATTACACGCACTTCTTGTGCTCTGTATTTAGAGGAGGCGGGTATTGAATAACCATTTCCCAAATCAACCACAGACTGCTGACCGCCCGCTGCACTTGTGCTAACTTGATAACGAATAGCACTCGCCCGCTCTGATGCATCCTGTTCGTCCTTACCATTTGCCACACGCACCACTTGAACTTGGTAAGAGGAATCACGACTAGGCTCCACTTTAATCAAAATATTAGAGAGCTTTAAGGTGTCGGGTGTTAAATCCCAACCAGATGGATCTCCGTCTATCCAACTAAAGCTTCCGCTGTATTCTAATTCAGGTTCCGTAACCGTAACAACCATTTTATTAGCGGATGTGGTGGGCATTGCAATGTTTTCGATTTTCTTTTCTTGATATCTAAAATCTTTTGAGATGCTAGAGGCAAACAATACCAATGCAACCCAGCCCAAGGCCCAAAGTCCACCAAAGGTCCAACTCAAATAGGTGTGCCCGACTTTAGTATTGATTAATCGACGGATTAACCATATGATAAAACCAATTACGGGAACTAATAAAAATAAAGCAAAGGTGGCCCAGGCTAAAACTTGTTGTAGCGCTGAACTCCAGATATAATGTTGCAAGGGCCATGAAACAATACCTCCAAACAACAGCGCTAGCAACGCAATTAATAATACAATGGCAATTCCGCCGAAAAACAATATAAAGAGTATTTTAAAAAACAACCCGATAATACGAAGTGGTTTAGAGATGCTACTTTTTTGCTTTGCTTCTTTTGCCAGTTCCTCCACTCGTGCAGATAATTGTTTGGCGGTTAGCTCAACATCTTTTCCCCACTCTTCCATTTTTTTATTGACACCGCCTTCACTTACATACTGACGAATCCGCTCCAGGTTGATGGTTTCTCCACGCATTTCCATCTTTTGATAAGAGGTTTCTGCCGTAGGAAGAATAACCCATAGAATAATATAAAGTATTACCGAAAACCCAAATAAAGATCCAAAGCTCACATTAAATAAAATTACTGCTATGCTAGGGCCGTTGAATACATCTAGAATAGAAAACAGAATTTGTAATAACAAGGGCGCTAAAAACAAGAGACGAATATTGCGCGCACTCACATTGAAATATGCAGCAATCCCACTGGCTACTCCTGCCAAAACTCTATCATCGGGGTTGCGATAAAAGCGACGGCCCCTATAATCCTCCAGCTCTTTAGCTGGAACAAGAATCCAAAGAAGAATATATCCCAATGCTACTATTCCAAAACTTGAAAAGCTAAGGAGTACAAATAAAACACGAATAATTACCGGATCAATTCCGATAAAATTAGCAATGCCACTTGCCACGCCACCCAATACTTTGCTATTAGCATCTCTAAAAAACTCTCTTTTAGTTGTTCCGGTATTGATACCCGATTGACTAAACGATGCGCCTGGTTCCTGCATGGCAGTAGGTTCAATAATTTCCGCATCAGCCAATTCTTCTGGTTTTCCCATAGCAGCAATGATTTCGTGCAGGTGTTCTTCCGTAATACACGCAGCACCCTGTTGAATTAAACCATAGAACTGCTCGGCAATTCTGCCTTCAATGTCATTGATAATCTCTTCGCGGCTTTCTTCTTTAGAGAAGTAGGTGCGCAAACTGGCAATGTATTGTTGCAGTTGCTCATAAGCAGGCTCTTCAATTTGAAGAACACGTCCGCTCAGATTTATGGTAATGATCCTTTTCATAGTACAACTGATTATAATTAGAGATTGGTTGGTTTAGGGGTAATTATTTTGTTTACGGCAAAGGAGAGTTCTTCCCAGGTATGGCCCAGTTCTTGATAAAAAAGCTGACCCTTTTCGGTAAGTGAAAAATACTTTCGAGGAGGGCCCGAAGGGCTTTCAACCCAACGGTACGTGAGCATTTCAGCATTTTTGAGGCGGGTCAACAAAGGGTAGAGAGTGCCTTCCAGAATCTGAAGCCCGGAAGCACGCATTTCATCCACGATATCCCCGGGGTAGGATTCTCCTCTTTTGATTACAGAGAGAATGCAAAACTCCAAAATCCCCTTGCGCATCTGGCTTTGTGTGTTATCAATATTCATAATTAAACTCGTAGTTGCTAATGCAAAGATAAGTAGAATGAATGGTACTATGCAAAACCTAGTACTATTATTTTTATAAATATTTTAAATTAATCTTGTTTCACCAGTTTTATACCGAAATTTGCCCCCTTATGAGCCGATTTTATCAAATTTTGATCCTTTTTGCCGGAATTTTAGGAATTCAGGCCTGTTCTGATAAATACCAGACCTACAGTAAAAAATATACTTTTCGTAGTGATACAGGGGTGCCCGATTACAGCAATTTGGACCACTGGGCAGCACACCCTTGGAAAAAAGACCCCTCGGATAGCATTCCTGCTCCTCTTCGAAAGGAACAAAGAGATACCATCGCCGATGTGTTTTTTGTTCACCCCACCACCTTTACCAATAAAGAAGACTTTGCCCGTAACAATGCAACTATTGACGATCCTTATATAAATGCCAAAACCGACTACTCCACTATTCTTTTGCAAGCCAGTGCATTTAATCAATATGGTCGTGTTTTTGCACCACGATATAGACAGGCACATATCGGAAATTTTTACAGTGCAGATACAGTGTCGGCAAGCAAAGCCTTGGCATTAGCGTATCAAGATGTGCGAACCGCCTTCCTCTATTATCTCGAACATTATAATAATGGCAGACCTATTATCCTGGCATCACACAGTCAAGGTGCGTTGCATACTATATGGTTACTCAAAGAATTTTTTGAAGGAAAGCAACTACGCAATCAACTTATTGCTGCCTATGCAGTGGGTTGGCCTTTGCAGATGAAGACGCTCACTACTATTCCTATTTGTGCAACACCTGAACAAATAGGTTGTGTTTGCAGTTGGAGAACTTTTAAATCAGGATACCTTTCTCTAGGTGTTACCAAAGAAAACACAAGGGGAGATTCTGTATTAGTTACCAATCCCATTAGTTGGACTACCGATAATAAATTTGTAGGACGAACCAATAACAAAGGGGCTGTCCTTACTAAATTCAACAAGATATTTTCAACACCTGCTGATGCACAAATCAGTAATGGAGTTTTATATACAAAAAAACCAACCTTCCCTTGGAGCTTTTTATATAAAACCAGCAATTACCATATTGGAGATATTAATCTCTATTATATCAACGTACGGGACAACGTAGCTACCCGCGTTCGTGCATTTCAACAGAATCAATAAAACTCAACGTCAATTGGGGTGCTGACCAACATCAGCAGTGTGGGGTGGCTTGAAGATTATCTTTAAGCCGAAACAAATTCCCCCATGAAAACAATTATTGTTCCCACCGATTTTTCGCCCACGGCCACCAATGCCATGCATTACGCAATTCACATGGCCGCACAGGTAAAAGCCAATGTAGTGCTTGCGCATATGTATCAGGTTCCTGTGAGTTATACTGATGCACCAATTGTGTTGGTTTCCGTTGAGGAGTTAAGAAAAGCGGCTACCGCAAGAATGCAACAACTAAAAGAGGAAGTACAACATTTGGTTGGTCCGGAAACTAAAATTTATATTGAAGTTATGTTGGGAAGTGTGGTGGACGAACTGGAAAATCTTTGCGATAAAATTAAACCTTTCGCAGTAGTAATGGGAACAAAGGGAGCCAGTGGATTAGAGCGTGTTTTATTTGGGAGCAATGCCTTAATGGCAATTCGCAGATTAACCTGGCCAGTTATTTGTGTTCCGCCAGGAAAAACGTACGGCAAGGGAATTAAAAAAATCGGGTTTGCTTGTGATTTCGAAAAAGTGGTTGATAGTACGCCCGCTCCCGCCATCAAATCTTTTGTAAAATCGTTTGGTGCACATTTGGATGTATTGAATATTAATCCCGATGGAAAAACTCGAGAAGATGAAATGCCTGAACAATCTTTACTGTTGCAAACGATGTTAAGCGATTTAAAGCCCGCTTTTCATTTTATACAACACCGCGATATTGAAGATGGAATTAATGAGTTTGCAATTAATAATGAGCTAGACCTGGTAATCACCATTCCTAAAAAACACAACCTAATCGAAAAAATATTTAAGGAAACTTCTTCCAAACAATTAATCTACCATGGAAACGTGCCCATACTTTGTATGCACGAGTAATTAGAATTCTGCGCTTCCGGGTGTACGCGGAAATGCAATAACATCACGGATATTATTCATCCCGGTAACAAATTGTACCATTCTTTCAAAACCTAATCCAAATCCCGCGTGCGGCACCGTTCCAAAACGGCGTGTATCCAGATACCACCACAACTCTTCTTCCGGAATATGCATCTCTTTCATACGCGTAGTTAACCGATCCATTCTCTCCTCGCGTTGTGAGCCTCCCACAATTTCTCCAATACCAGGGGCCAGGATATCCATCGCGGCAACCGTTTTACCATCTTCGTTCTGACGCATGTAAAACGCTTTGATTGCAGCAGGATAATTAGAAAGAATAACAGGTTTCTTAAAATGCTTTTCTACCAGATAACGTTCGTGTTCACTTTGTAAATCCATCCCCCAACCGGTTATTGGATACTGAAACTTCTTTTTCTTATTGTGATTACTCTCGCGTAAAATATCAATCGCTTCTGTATAGGTGATCCGCTCAAATTGATTGTCAGCCACAAACTTGAGTTTATCCAACAAGCTCATTTCACTACGCTTATCTTGGGGCAGTTGTTTTTCTTCCTCGGTTAAACGCTGATCCAAAAATTGTAGATCCTCCGCGTTATTTTCCATGGCATAACGAATGATATACTTGATAAACTCCTCTGCTAAATTCATGTTGTCCTCCAGATCATAGAACGCCATTTCAGGTTCTATCATCCAGAACTCAGCCAGGTGTCTGGCTGTATTGCTATTCTCAGCACGAAATGTAGGACCAAACGTATAGATCTCTCCAAAAGCAGTAGCACCGAGTTCGCCCTCTAATTGACCACTCACCGTTAGGTTAGTGGAGCGACCAAAAAAATCTTCTTTGTAATTGATAGAACCATCTTCGTTTTTGGGTGCGGTTCCATCCATTGGCAAGGTAGTAACCCGAAACATTTCACCTGCACCCTCTGCATCGCTGGCTGTAATAATGGGTGTGTGTAAATAGATGAAACCTTTTTCATTAAAGAACTGATGTACTGCAAAAGCCAATGCATGACGAACACGAAATACCGCACCAAACGTATTAGTACGAAAGCGGAGATGCGCTTTCTCTCTTAAAAATTCCAGAGAATGTTTTTTGGGTTGAAGCGGATATTTTTCTGCATCCGAATCACCGAGCACATCAATCGATGTGGCCTTAAGATCCATCTTTTGTCCTTTGCCGAGTGAGGGTTCAATAACACCCTGTACCCGAAGAGATGCAGAAGTAGTGATGCGCTTCAGTATGTTATCGGGAAATTTCCCTAACTCCAGTACCACCTGTAAATTATTATTGGTGCTTCCGTCATTCAAGGCAATAAACTGGTTGTTGCGAAACGTACGCACCCACCCCATTACGGTTACCTGCTGACCAGCCGGCTCCTGCAATAGCAACTCCTTAATCTTGATCCTTTTATTGAACATGCACCCAAGCTTTGAGGCACAAAGGTAAGTCCTGAACACAGAGTGGCTAGCAAAGAAGGAATGAAAAAATTTTTAGGATTCTCGAATTTGCTGTAGTATTGCACTAGCAAACGGCCGTTGCGGCCATCTTTTTCAAGCCCTATCAGAATACCTAACTTATTATTCCACTGAACGAATTACTCGTTCTGCTTTCCCAGACAAATTTCAATCACTAAAAAAACAAGAATGCCAGTTTCTAACGACGAAAACAAACCGAAGAGAAGAGGAAGACCCCGTAAAGAAGACAAACCCGAAGAAACAAGTCCCGAGAACAGCGCCTCCACTGCACCCGCTGTGGAAACGCCGGCCGCTCCCACCAAAACAGATTTACTTGCACAAAGCATATTAGAAAATACCCCCGAACCAGGAGCTCCTGTTGAACATGCACCTCAACGTTTCCAACCAGCACCCCGAAAAGAGCCTGTTTTTACCGTTGAGTTTGACGGTATGATCATGGGTGAGGGTGTACTGGAAATGATGCCTGATGGATATGGATTTCTCCGTTCGTCCGATTATAATTATCTATCCTCTCCCGATGACGTATACGTTTCTCCTTCTCAAATCAAAATATTTGGCTTAAAGAGTGGAGATACTATTTATGGCCCTGTTCGTCCCCCAAAAGAAGGAGAAAAATATTTTGCCCTTTTAAAGGTTGACCTTTTAAATGGAAAAAGCCCGGATGAGGTTAGAGACCGTGTTCCTTTTGATTACCTAACGCCACTTTTCCCATTTGAAAAACTGAACCTGTTCACCACGCCTTCTGATTATTCCACACGAATCATGGATTTGTTTACCCCCATTGGAAAGGGTCAGCGTGGATTGATTGTAGCGCAACCGAAAACAGGTAAAACCATGTTGTTGAAAGCGGTGGCTAATGCCATTGCAGCCAACCATCCTGAATGTTATTTAATGGTAGTGCTGGTTGATGAAAGACCTGAGGAGGTTACCGATATGGAAAGAAGTGTAAGAGCGGAGGTTATTGCTTCAACTTTTGATGAGCCTGCAGAAAAACACGTGAAGGTTTCTACCATGGCATTGAATAAAGCAAAGCGCCTGGTAGAATGCGGACATGACGTAGTCATTCTATTAGATTCAATAACACGTTTAGCACGTGCACACAACACCGTAGCTCCCGCTTCGGGAAAAGTATTATCAGGTGGTGTGGAAGCGAATGCCATGCAAAAACCAAAACAGTTTTTTGGTGCTGCGCGTAAAATTGAAAATGGTGGTTCACTTACCATCATCGCAACCGCACTAGTAGATACTGGAAGTAAAATGGATGAGGTGATCTTTGAGGAATTCAAAGGAACTGGTAATATGGAATTACAGCTGGATCGTAAACTATCCAACAAGCGTATTTATCCTGCTATCGATCTTACATCATCCTCCACTCGTCGTGACGATCTGTTATTGGAGCCTGCGGTATTACAACGAATGAACCTGCTTCGTGTATTCCTCACGGATATGAATACAGAAGAAGCGATGCGTGAATTACAAAACCGAATGAAAGGAACCAAGAACAACGAGGAATTCCTAGCTTCGATGAATAGATAAACGAACGGGGGGGCTGCGGTCCCCCTTTTTTATATGTCAGCCCAGCGGATTGATATAGAACAATTTCTTTCTTTAGCCCAGTTACATCCTGTGTTGGATGTGAGAAGTCCTGGCGAATACAAACATGCACATATACCGGGCGCACACTCCTTTCCGCTTTTCACCGA
Organism: uncultured Bacteroidota bacterium; assembly: GCA_903846615.1. GTDB lineage: Bacteria > Bacteroidota > Bacteroidia > Chitinophagales > Chitinophagaceae > JJ008. The sequence goes on along the minus strand of CAINBK010000192.1, from coordinate 9,090 downwards.
TGAAGAGAGAAAAATTGTGGGCACTACTTATAAACAAAATAGCAGAGAGGAGGCCATCAAAATTGGACTTGATTTTTTTGGTCCCACACTCAAACAACGTGTGATAGAGGCAGAACGTATTGCGAAAGGAAATAAAATTTTATTGGTGCATTGTTGGAGAGGAGGGATGCGAAGTGCGGCTATAAGTTGGCTGTTAGATCTCTACGGATTTAAGATTTATACATTAACAGGGGGGTACAAAGCTTATCGCAATTGGGTGCTGGAACAGTTTAAAAAAAATTACCCCTTTCAATTAATAGGTGGCTACACAGGATCTGGGAAAACAGAATTACTGGTTGCGCTAAAAAAAGAAAAACAGCTAATCGTTGATCTGGAAGAAATAGCGGGTCACAAAGGATCGGCGTTTGGAAACATTGGGCTTCCCCCCCAACCTGGGCAGGAACAATTTGAAAACTGCTTGTCCATGGCCTTGCATGGTTGCGTACAAGCAAGCGCATCCACTCCAATTTGGTTGGAAGATGAATCACAGCGTATTGGTACAGTCAATATTCCCAATGAGCTGTGGAACACCATGCGAAAATCTCCTATCTATTTTTTAGACATCCCCTTTGAAAAAAGATTGGAACATATTGTGGAAGAATACGGACAACTCGATCAAGAAGCGGTAGTTGCGGCAATAGGAAGAATCACCAAAAAATTAGGACACCTGCAAGCCCAACAAGCCATTGACTTTTTACAAGAGAATAATACTACCGAAAGCTTTTCAATTTTGTTACGCTATTACGATAAGCTTTATGCAAAATCTTTGCAAAACCGTGAGGGGCTTGAAAAATTATTAACTAATATTCCTGCTGATCAAACTGGTGCAGCCAATGTAACAGCGCTGCTCAGTATAAAAAAAGTATAGGATGAACACAGAACCAATTAAACTAACTTCTTTCTCGCATGGCGCCGGTTGTGGTTGCAAAATAGCTCCCAAAGTATTAGAAGAAATATTGCATACCAATCTTGTTTTACCCGATAATAAAAATTTATTAGTAGGCAATCATAGTAATGATGATGCAGCTGTATATGATTTAGGAAATGGTACAGCATTGATTTCGACCACCGATTTTTTTACACCCATTGTAGATGATCCCTTTTTGTTTGGTAAAGTAGCCGCAGCCAATGCTATCAGCGATGTGTATGCAATGGGCGGAAAACCCCTATTAGCCATTGCTATTTTAGGATGGCCTGTTGAAAAAATTGCAGCGGCACAAGCGCAACGAGTAGTTGAAGGAGGCCGAGCCAGTTGTGCAGCAGCCGGAATTCCATTGGCAGGCGGACATAGTATTGATTCCCCCGAACCCATATTTGGATTAGCGGTTACAGGAATCGTGCCACTTGAAAATCTGAAAAAGAATAATACCGCACAAGCAGAAGATTTGTTGTTACTCACGAAACCTTTAGGCGTGGGTATTCTTGCCACTGCAGAAAAAAGGGGAGTGTTACAAGAAGCTGATCGAGCTACGCTACACCAACAGTTAACACAGCTAAACTTCATTGGGGAAGAACTTGGGAAAATAAAAGGGGTGAACGCCATGACAGATGTAACCGGATTTGGTTTGATGGGACACGTGCTGGAAATGGCAGGCGGCAGTGGTTGCAGTGCTATTATCGATTATGCCAATGTACCTTTGATCGAGGGGCTGCAATCCTATATTGCTCAACGCATCAGTCCCGATGCTACACCTCGCAATTGGAACGCGTATAGCAGCAAAGTAAAATTTGAAAAGGGAGTAAACGTGATGGAAGCCTTTACCGTTCTTCCCGATCCACAAACCAACGGAGGTTTATTAATAAGTTGCAATCCCGAATCGTTGAAAGAAGTACAAGCATTGTTGCAAGCAAACGAACTTGGCGCACACATCAATCCAATTGGAAAAATGATTGCAAAATCAGAATTTGGGGTTTATATCAAATAAACCCGTACAATCGATATCTAGATCTTATTGGCTTTATAAATTTTAATAACGCCATCGTTTTCGCTAGATACAACAATTAAACTCTGTTGAATTGGGCTTTTAGATGCAGGGATAAATAAAACCCCCTCTGGAGCATCTCCTGTTTTGTACATTTTAATAAACTGAGGACTAGCTGGATTTGTAATATCATAAATAGCAAAAGCATCCGCACGCTCCAAACCAACTATTGCAATTTGCTTGCTTCCAACACGTCCAATAGCTATTGCTTCGGGTTCTACTGCTTTGTCATCACTACGGCCATCATCATAAACCTGAAGTTCTAAAGCTTTACGATCTAATTCGTTTTTACTATCATAAACCTGTTCACCTGTCACTGCATTCCAAACACTAAAAGATCTGCTTCCCAAGGAATAGATTGCATCAAAATCACCATCACCATCCGTATCACCCAGTGTGGTAGTAACATTTAAACGACCTAATTGGGCATCGGTTTTTAAAGTAGCAGCATTCGGGAAAGCTGTTGGATCAAGTATGTGTGAGGAGGAACCAACCCTACGCATCTCATTAAAACCTGCATACTCGCGCGAATCCCCTTCATTGGCGGTAAATAAGTATGGAACCCCGTTATAAGTATACTGCGAAATTGCATCCGGTAAATACATTCCAAAAACCTTATTGTAAAGAGCACTAAATTCTATTTTACTATCTCGATCACTTGGATCAATTTCATTACCCGCCGTGCCATAATTTTTGAATCCCAACGGCATGATTTTTTTTATTGTTCCAGCAACAATATCCAATTCTGCAATTGCATTATTCTCTTGCAGCGTTACCCAAGCAGTTTTAGAATCGTCTGATATGGTAATATATTCGGGCTCTATGTCTTTTGTAAAGTTTTTGCCGATTCCATAAATTCTAAAACCTTTAGTAGCTAGTGTGCTCAGTTGGGCTTCAAAAGCACTAAAATTGATTGTGCGCACTGAGTAATCTGAAACTTTAATAATGGAAATGGATCCATCGGGATCCACCGTATAAGCATCGTTGGGTTCACCCTCATTTGCGGTTAAAATGTATTGCCCATCCTTAGTATAGGTAACCATGTCTGGAAGAGCTCCAACCTGAATTACTTTTACTTCAGTAAGCGTAGACGTATTAAAAATTACCACCTTACCATTTCCTTGCTTATCAACCGACTCAATTGCTGCCGCTAATCTTCCATTATAAATATCAACGCTATTCACATAGCCACCATATGCTGAAAGGGAAATAGAATTTACCCGAGCTGCTGTTGCTGGATTCGAAACATCAATAATATCAATTTTATTTACCGACCCATTGTTTACAGCAAAAAGCTGTCTAGTAATTGCGTCATAGGCGGTTATTTCTGCAGCGCCAAGCCCTCCCAATGAAATGGAACTTACCTCTTGATACGAAGTAAGATCCTCGTTCACTTTATACTCTAATGGCTCTTGGACTGTTTCCTGCTTTTTACAAGCTACTAAAACCAGACAGCTTACTATTACCAGTACTATACGCATTTACTTAAATTTCTACAAAGGAAATGCGACAAGGTTAACGAAATGTTACGCGAAGGTTACCCCAATATTAAAAAACCAGATTCTCTTTGTTCTTCACTTGTTCAACCGGGAGCTCTGCAACTAGTTGCACAGGAGGAATGCTTCGAATGATTTGAATCGTTTGTTGAATAGAGGCATCACTCACTTCATCCTCACGCATCAACCACAAAAAATCAAGATGCTTGAATTCGGGTAACAAGAATTCGCCATCAAATTTATTATTGTAAATGTAGTGTTCGAGGGAACCTGTAGGTTCTTTGTATTCGTATACTGCGAATGAATACTGGCGTTTTTTGTAAATCCTTTTGATCTCTAATTCATTGATTCTAAAATCAAGACCGATTGAGTTGTTGAGATGCCAGCAAAATTGATAACCCCGGATTGGTGCCACAATGCCCAAGAGACGCGTGCCTTCAAAAAAGGCTTCGGTGATAAGCGAATTGTCTAATACCAGTTTGGTGGTGCGTTCTGCCATAACGAGTGTATTCTAAGTTACAACGAACTTTTGCAATACAGCGGCCTCTCCTTAAAACTGAATCTCTACGGTTAACTGCTCGGTTCCTCGCTGATAGAGAACGGTTGTCTTATCGCCCTTTTTAAATCGCCCAAGGGTTTGCATATACGATTCCATTGAGCTGACGCGATAGTCGCCAATTTGAAGCACAATATCGCCCGCCTTCAATCCCGCTTTTTGTGCTGCTCTTCCCTCCGAAACACCATCAGCACGAACTCCATTTCCACTGTAGGTGTAATCCGGCATGATCCCCATTGAAACACTAAATCGAGCAGTAGTGGTGGTTTGTGCTTCGCGGGTTTTCAAGAATGCCAACTTTCCTTTTTCATTAGCACCCTCTACCACCGTATAAACATGTTTTAAAATCTGGACCATCCCCTTGTAATTAATTTTGTCCGCATCATCAGAAGGTTTGTGATAGTCTGTGTGCAAACCCGTAAAATAAAAAAGAACTGGAATGTCTTTTCTATAAAAAGAAGTGTGATCACTTGGCCCAGATCCGCTGGAGTCAATTTTTATTGAAAGGCTTTTTTCATTTCTGGAAAGCGGCTGATTGTTCACCAAGGATGACCAAGTTGGAGAAGTGCCATATCCTCCGATGGTTACAGCACGAGTACTGTCATTTAATCGACCCACCATATCCATATTGATCATATAATTAACCGAACCAAGCTCAAGGGTAGGGTGATCGGTAAAATATTTTGAACCATACAAACCCAATTCTTCTCCGGAGAAAGCAATAAATAAATAATTGTTTGTTTTTGCAGCAGATTGTTTCAAGACGCGAGCCAATTCAATTAACGCTGCCGTTCCGCTGGCGTTATCATCAGCACCATTGTGTATCGCAGCCTCTTTTTTCTCGTAGCGCGAGTTTCCATCTTCTCCATAACCAAGATGATCAAAATGCGCACCAATGATTACTGTGGTAGCTGCTTTATTATCTACCCAACCAATTACGTTCGACCCCGAACGCATTTTTTCACCAAGCTGAACGGTTCCATTAAAATTGAAAACCCCTTCCTCGTCCTCTTTTGTAATTCCATTTATAATTACGCTGCTCACATAAAGAACAGGAATATCCAGCACGGGTGATTTGTCTTTTCCATTAAAGGAAAGCTTGTCCTCTTTTTTACCAGCGTTATACCAAAGTAAAGCAGTAGCACCCTTAGTTTTTGCGGTTTTGCTATACTCATAAATATATCCTGCTAAATCAAAATGCGGATTATTGGCATTATCCTCCAACACCACATCAATGTCCATCAACCAGGGTGACCCTATTTCACGCAATCCTGTTGTAGCAGTTCCCGTAACCGAACCATTAGCACTGTAGGGAAAGGCAAAAAACTCTTTGTTGATGATTAATGTTTTTGTAGCGGCTGCACCTTCTGAAAAAGACTTGGTGATGGTAAGCGTTGTAGCCTCTTTCATTTCTTTTCCTTCATTAACCGAAAAGGGTTGGTAATACTGTTCAGTTCCTTTGGGCGCAAGTCCTATTTTTTGAAACTGTTGAGCTATATACCCCATAGCTAATTTTTCGCCAGCAGTTCCCGTCCGGCGACCCTCCAGCTTGTCGTCTGCTAAATAAGCAACGTGCGTGCGGAGTCCGGGCTCTAGTTTGCTTAAACTGGTAGACTTTTTAGAAATCGAGCAGGCGCTGACCGAAAGGAGCAGAAGAGGAAGGTAAAATTTCATTTTCATCGGAAATGGTTAATTGCGGAATGCAAAGTTATCCGGTATTCCATGGAATTCAAGAGGTACTTCCTAATTCGTAAATCAATTTGAAGGGGTCTGTCTACTTTTGCCTCCTTACAATTCCACGGTGGGAGCTTCGGTTAGTCATATCGCCCTTGTTGGCAATCCAAACAGCGGAAAAAGTTCACTTTTTAACCGCCTGACAGGATTGCGTCAACAAGTAGGAAACTTTCCCGGGGTAACCGTTGATAAAAAAACGGGTACCGCACAGGTGGGTAAACACGAGGTAAACTTTATCGATTTACCCGGAACCTACAGTTTGTACCCCAAAAGGATGGACGAGTGGGTAACCTATCGGGTGGTTATGGGGGAAGATGCTGAGATAAAGCCAGATTTAATTGTAGTAGTAGCAGATGCTAGTAACCTAAAACGTAATCTCCTTTTTTGCACTCAGCTAATTGACCTAAAACAGCCAGTAGTGGTGGCACTTACAATGATGGACCTGGCCCGCCAAAAAGGAATTCGAATCAACTTAACTGAGCTTGAAAGAGAATTGGGGGTTCCTGTGGTAGCGGTGGATGCAAGAAAAGGAAAGGGGATTAACACTCTTCAAAAAGCCATTGAGTTAACCATTGAGGGTTATTATAAAATACCTATTCGAGATTTTATCGATAACCGGTCGCTGGCTGCAATACCTATAGAAAAAATAAAAGAAGAAATAGCTGGGGTGGGAGACTATAAGGCCATTCACCTGCTTACCAACCACGAATCCTTTGGATTTTCGGTCGAGATACAGCAGAGAATTAAAGAGATTGAAAAAAAATATCTGTTCAACCCTACCAAAACACAGGCTGAAGAAATTTTGCAGCGTTATGCAAAAATTAAACAGGTGATGCAATTAGCAGTTACCGAACCTGATCCATTGCAAAAGTCTTTGTTCACCGAAAAGCTGGATACGGTATTACTTCATCGTCGTTGGGGCTATCTTATTTTATTAACGGTGTTGTTCTTGCTGTTTCAAAGCGTTTTCCTGTTGGCGCAATACCCCATGGATTGGGTGGAATTGGGTTTTGGTGCGCTAAGCGGTTGGCTTTCTTCTGTTCTTCCTTACTCCTTATTTTCTGATTTATTAATTAACGGCGTAATAGCCGGTTTGGGTGGTATTTTGGTTTTTGTACCCCAGATCATGGTCTTGTTTGGAATCATCACCTTGCTGGAGGACTCCGGTTATATGGCTCGGATCAGTTTTTTGTCCGACAAACTGATGAGAAGTGTGGGACTAAATGGAAAAAGTGTAATGCCCATGATCAGTGGGTTTGCCTGCGCAGTACCCGCCATCATGAGTGCGCGTAATATTGAAAACAGAAAAGAACGATTGCTGACAATTTTGATTACACCATTGATGAGCTGTTCGGCTCGTCTGCCGGTTTATACAACCATAACAGCGCTGGTGATTCCCAATGAATATCTGTTTGGTATTTTAAGTATTCAAGGCTTGGTTTTGCTCGCCATGTATGTAGCGGGCGTGATTCTTGCATTAGCGGTTTCCTATGTAGCTAACCTGTTTATAAAAATCAAAGAGAAAAGCTTTTTTATTTTGGAGCTACCTACGTATCGCTCACCTCGGTGGGGAAATCTGCTACCCACGATGTTGGGAAAGGCTAAAATATTTGTACTCGATGCTGGTAAGGTAATTATGATTATTTCACTGGTGCTTTGGGGGTTAAGCTCCTATGGACCCGGTGCTCGAATGCAAGCGATTGAAAAAAATTATCAATCTGCATTGATAATCCCTGGTGCTGATACTGCACGAATAGAAAAAGAATTTCATGCGGCCAAACTTGAAAATTCTTATGCGGGATTAATTGGCAAACAATTGGAACCCGCCATTGCTCCTCTTGGTTTTGATTGGCGAATAGGGATTGCATTAGTCACTTCGTTTGCAGCAAGAGAAGTGTTTGTGGGGACCATGGCAACGCTTTTCAGCGTGGGAGATAATACAGACGACTCCTTGCTAAACGAAAAACTGAAAGCTGCGGTTCGTCCCGATGGAACGCCATTGTTCACACTGGCTACCGGTCTTTCACTAATGATTTTTTATGTGTTTGCCATGCAATGCATGAGCACACTGGCGGTAGTAAAACGTGAAACCAAATCTTGGAAATGGCCCACGATCCAACTGGTCTATATGACCGGACTCGCCTGGCTTCTTTCCTGGATTGTTTATTTGATTTTTAGCTAGTGATCCTACGGCTATTATTTTGATACGGTCGACAAATAATCAACAACCAAATTACAGAGTGATTTAACCCCAGCGGGCATACCACTGTTGTCTACATAAAAATCTGCCGTGTGGTGCGGGGGGGCTTGTGAAGAATTTTGTCCCTTGGGCATTCCACCTAAAAAGAAAAAGAATGCGGGAGCTTTTGTGCCGTAGTAAGAAAAATCTTCAGCCCCGGTTACCCACTCCGCATCAATTACGTTGGTTGCGCCTAATGTTTTTTCAAGAGTGGGAATCATTTTTTTTACCAGCTCTGGAGTATTATAGGTCACCAATGTTTTTGTTTCTATTGTTACATCCGCCTCAGCTCCATTTGCGGCTGCAATCAATTTAGCGGTGCGTTTTATTTTTTCGTGCACATCCAACTGCATTTTGCTATCAAGCGTGCGAATGGTCCCAGACATTTCACAGGTTTCTGAAATAATATTCTGGCGAACACCTCCATGTATTTTACCCACGGTAATAACAACGGGAGCTTTAGTAAGCTCTGATTGACGGCTCACAATATTCTGTAACCCCTCTATAATTTGTGCACCCACTTGAATAGGATCTACACCAAGCCAAGGCTGAGAACCATGGCTTCCTTTTCCTTTTACAGTAATAGAAAACCAGTCTGCGGCAGCCATCAACGATCCCGACTTATATTTTACTTTTCCAACCTCCAAACCTGATTGTATGTGCAATCCGAAAATGGCATCCACTTTGGGATTTTCCATCACCCCTTCTTTTACCATCAATGCTGCGCCACCCTCTTCACCAGCGGGTGCCCCCTCTTCTGCTGGTTGAAAAATAAATTTTACAGATCCGCTTAGTTGATCGCGCATACCAGAAAGAATTTCTGCTACGGTCATTAAAATAGCCACGTGTGTATCATGACCACAGGCATGCATCACTCCTACTTCGGCACCTTCATACGTTGCTTTTTCGCGAGAGGCGAACGGAATCTTTACGCGTTCTGTGACAGGCAAAGCATCCATGTCAGCGCGCAGCGCCACGCAGGGCCCGGGCTTTGCACCTTTTAATAAACCAACCACGCCTGTTTTAGCAACCCCCTCCTGTACT
>CAINBK010000191.1:0-4338 GCA_903846615.1 uncultured Bacteroidota bacterium | reverse complement strand
ATTATCCCAAAAGTTTGATCCCGAAAAAGTACTATTAATTGAAAAGTTCAATCCGTCGGCCTATGTTTCCGCGGTCTATGCCGATCTTGAGAAGAAGCAGTATCTAATAAAAAGATTTCAAATTGAGACTAGCACACTTCGAACTAAGTTCTTATTTATAAAGGAAGGACCTGAAAATTATGTCGAGGCTGTTACTACTGAAGTGGAGCCAGTTTTGGCTATGCAGCAAGGGAGGGGTACACAACTGAGAAAAGCTAAATTAAAGATCAACAAGATTGCTGAGGTCACCGGTTGGAAAACTGTCGGTACAAAATTGGCCGATTATAGTAAATCTACAGAAATGGAGTGGGTGAAGACAAAGTCGACGGACGACGCGCAGCCCGAGTTATTTAGTTGATGTTAATCTGCATTCCGATCCCTATTCATTTCTCTTTCGGCCTGTTTCTTTTTCAAGGATTCGCGTTTGTCAGCTTGTTGTTTTCCCTTGGCTAACCCAATTTCTATCTTGGCGAATCCTTTCGAGTTAAAAAATATTTTCAGTGGGATCAGCGTGAATCCTTTTTCTTTCAGTTTTGATTCAATCTTTTTTATTTCACGTTTTTGCAAGAGTAGTTTTCTTGTTCGAACTGGATCATGGTTACTGTGTGTACCATGGCTATACGGAGCAATATGAAGAGATTTGATCCAAATTTCTCCCTCATCTAATAGGCAATAAGCGTCATTGAAGCTTGCTTTTCCTTCTCGAAGCGATTTTACCTCAGTGCCCAAAAGCTGAAGCCCTGCTTCAAATTTGTCCTCTATAAAGTAGGAATAGGAGGCTTGGCGGTTAACTAAAGAAACCATTAGGATTGGAATAGTGAAATCAGTGTGGCTATTCGTTCCTTCAGGTTTTTACGATGAACAATAAAATCCAAGAAGCCATGCTCCAGAATAAATTCACTCCGTTGAAAACCTTCCGGTAAATCTCTTTTAATAGTTTCTTTGATGACGCGAGGTCCTGCAAAGCCAATTAAAGCGCCAGGTTCTGCAATATTGAGGTCTCCTAGCATTCCAAAAGATGCTGAAATTCCACCAAAAGTTGGATCAGTCAATAAAGAGATATAAGGTAGTTGTGCGTCACTTAATTGTGAAAGTTTTCCGCTGGTTTTAGCAAGTTGCATGAGTGAAAATGCGCTTTCCATCATACGGGCGCCTCCACTTTTAGAAATTACCATGTAGGGTAGTTTGTTAGCTATACAGTAGTCAACAGCGCGAGAAAATTTTTCGCCCATTACACTACCTAAGGAGCCACCAATAAATTCAAAATCCATACAGGCCACTACCAAGCCTTTCCCTTGTACTTGACCAGTTGCCACGCGCATGGAATCTTTAAGGTCTGTTTTACTCCAGATATCTTCGAGCCTTTTTTGATAAGGTTTCAAGTCTGTGAAGCCCAACATGTCTTTGCTTCGAATGGATGTAAATAATTCAGTGTACTCGCCCTCGTCAAAAAGTAATTGAAAGTAGTCCTCACTTCCAATTCTAAAGTGATGGTCACATTTTGGACACACATGTAGATTTTCCTGTAATTCTAATGCAATCGTAATGAGGCCACATTCGGGGCATTTATTCCAAAGACCTTCAGGCGTCTCCTTTTTTTCAGAAGTTTTTGTATCAATCCCTTTTTTAATTCGACGAAACCAACTGGACTTTACTTCTTCAAACTTAATCCCGTCGCCAGTTAAATTAGCATCTACATCTTCAATTTTCTTTCCCATGGGGCTAGTTGATTTACAAATATAAGAAACGCTATTTTCCCGTCTTTCCCTTTAAAAACCTTTTGTTTTTTTAGGCGCGGGGGGGAGGGTAGCAGCTTTTTCAGGCATCTTGGTCACTGAAAGTTTTCTTTCGCCTATAATGGAGGCTGCTAGTTTTACTGCTTCATAGGCATTGACAAGGCCTCCTGTTTTTGAAAGGTTACTTAAAGTGGTTAATTGACCGGTACCCGGAGTACGAACTGAGTCACTTATTGACAGGGAAGAACGTTCAATTACCTCTTTTATTTGTCTTGCACTCAGCGAGGGATAATATTCCAATAAAAGTGCTGCAAGCCCTGCGACTACTGGGGATGCCATGCTTGTTCCCTGTAAAAATTGGTAAGTATTCCCACCCGGTACGGTAGAATAAATTTTGACGCCTGGAGCAAAAACATCGACCTCTTCTTTTCCGTAATTGGAAAATCCGGCTGTGATACCCCCGGCTAGAGGGTCGCCACTGGCTCCTACAGTGATCCAATTTCCGGCACGTTTATCGTCCATAAATTTTGAAGTGGGGAAATTGTAACTGGTATCAAGATTTCGTCCATCATTACCGGCTGCATGCACAAGTAAAACATCACGAGAAGCCGCATACGCTACGGCCTCATCTACCCATTTTTTTTCTGGAGAGAAACTTTTACCAAAACTCATATTTATTATTTGTGCACCATTGTCTACGGCATAACGGATGGCCAGCGCAATGTCCTTATCATGTTCATCACCATCTGGTACAGCACGGATGGTCATAATACGCACATTATCCGCAACTCCATCTCCACCTTTATCATTAGCACGAACCGCGCCAATTATACCGCTTACGTGTGTTCCATGCACGGCAGCTTCCAAACTAGCCATCACGTTATTATTACCGTAAAAACGATCATTAAAATCATCATAGGTGTCTTTTACAATGGTTGCACGAAAAGGAAAGGGGGCCTTCTCTGCTGCTTTTGATTTGGATTCCATTCCATCCAAGTAGGCACGCAAGTCTCCTATAAAACTAAAATTGGTTGTTTCTAAGGCATCATTGTTAGACATGAGGCTGTAAAGAGCATTTTTTGCTTTTTTCTGTTCGGGCTCAGTTACGGTAAGTGTAGCCAATTCCTTTCCTAAAAAAGTATCTTTTCCAAAGCTTTTGCGTAGAATACTGTCGCTCTTAATAAGATTGGCATAAATTCTTTTTAACATAATTAACTCAGCGGCACTCTCGCTGTTCTGCGCTATTTCTTGTTTTGCTCTACGCCACATATCGTAACGCGCAAAACCTTCGGCGTTAAATTTTACTACGGTTGGGTCAATACTGTCAAATGCTTCCTTAAAACGATGGTAAACTCGAGCAGCTTCATAGGAGTCCTTGGTTACATTTTCTCCATTTTTTCCTCCTATGAAATTCCATCCATAGATGTCATCTATATATCCGTTTTTATCATCATCTTTTCCGTTGCCTACAATTTCTTTTGGGTTTTTCCAAAGCACTGATTTTAAATCTTCATGCAGCGTGTCAATGCCAGAATCAATGACCGCGACAATTACTGGACTACTTTTCTTGTTGGTTTCTTTTAAAAATGAATAGGCTTTTTCTACGCTGATTCCCCATAATCCCGTTGAAGAACGATCCATCAAATGCCAGCCTTTGGGAATCTCTTTTGGCACTTCAGTACCTGGCGTATTCTGCGCATGTATTCCACTCGTGATCGAGAGTAGAACCAGTAGTCTAACAATTGAAATTCTTTTCATGGTATAATTTTAAATATCAAATTTAATTCCTTGTGCAAGGGGTAGTTGTTTGCTGTAGTTAATGGTGTTAGTTTGTCTTCTCATGTAGATTTTCCAAGCATCGCTTCCGCTTTCACGACCACCTCCCGTTTCTTTTTCGCCACCAAACGCTCCTCCGATTTCTGCACCACTTGTTCCTATGTTTACATTGGCAATTCCACAGTCGCTCCCGGCTACACTTAAAAATTGTTCTGCTTCTCTAATGTCAAGGGTCATGATTGCGGAAGAAAGTCCTTGCGGTACCTCATTTTGAATCGCTATGGCTTCTTCCAGCGTTTCGTAACTGATCAAGTAAAGAATGGGAGCAAAGGTTTCATGATGGACAATTGGTAAATCATGTGCCACTTCTGCAATGCATGGTTTGACATAGCACCCGCTATTAAATGATTCACCTTGCAGTAATCCGCCTTCTACAATAAATTGCCCCCCTTCATTTTTACAAGCTTCAATAGCTTGTAAGTATTGTTCAACTGCAGATTTGTCAATCAATGGACCCATTAGATTTTGAATGTCCAGCGGATTTCCAATTCGAATCTGTTTGTAAGCGGCAATGAGTTTTTCTTTTACCTGATTATAAACGCTTTTGTGAATAATCAATCTACGAGTGGTGGTACAACGTTGGCCTGCAGTCCCTACAGCCCCAAATAATGCTCCGCGTACTGCTATATCCAGATCAGCATCTGCAGTTATAATGATGGCATTGTTTCCACCCAGTTCTAATAAGGTTCTGCCTAAGCGAGCTCCCACTACAGCTGCTACTTGTTTT
>CAINBK010000190.1:0-1862 GCA_903846615.1 uncultured Bacteroidota bacterium | reverse complement strand
GAAACCTAAATCCACCGGAGAGGGGCGTTTTGGAAACTGGTTGGAGAATATGGTGGACTGGAATCTCAGTCGTAGCCGCTATTGGGGAACTCCCTTGCCTATTTGGAGAACAGAGGATGGAACGGAACAACTTTGTATTGGCACCATTGCCCAGCTGCGAGAAGAACTTTTGAAAAGTATCGAAGTGGGTTTTGTAAGCCCTGATCGAAATATCGACCAGCTCCTATCCGATTTACATAAACCATTTGTTGACGAAATTATTTTAGTGAGTCCGTCTGGTAAGCCGATGTACCGGGTGCCTGATCTGATTGATGTTTGGTTTGATTCTGGTGCAATGCCCTACGCACAGTGGGGACTGCCTGATACTTCCTCTAATCAATTTGGTCCACTAAGTCCGGAAAATTTCTTTCAATATCATGCGCTCAATGGTAAAGTAAGTGCGCAGGCTTTTCCCGCCAGCTTTATTGCAGAAGGAGTAGACCAGACGCGTGGTTGGTTTTATACGTTACATGCTATTGCCAGTTTATTGTTTGATTCTGTTGCCTACAAGACCGTAGTTAGTAATGGGTTGGTATTGGATAAGAATGGGAACAAGATGAGTAAGCGTTTGGGAAATGTGGTGGATCCATTCCAAACCATTGAATCCTTCGGAGCAGATGCGACACGCTGGTATTTGATCACTAACGCTTCGCCTTGGGATAATTTAAAATTTGATCTGGAGGGGATCAAGGAAGTACAACGTAAATTCTTCGGAACACTTTATAATACGTATCAGTTCTTTGCACTCTATGCTAACGTAGATGGGTTCTCCTATAAAGAGTCTTCCATTGCATTGGCGCAACGCCCAGAAATTGACCGTTGGATACTTTCCTCTTTGCATACGCTGGTGCAAAAAGTAACGGCTGCCATGGATGATTACGAACCCACACAAGCGGGCAGATTCATTGAGGATTTTGTGGACGAACAATTGAGTAACTGGTACGTTCGTCTCTGTCGTAGACGTTTTTGGAAAGGCGAATACAGCACCGATAAGATCAGTGCCTATCAAACACTCTACGAATGTTTAGAAACAATCGTACGCTTGATGGCTCCTATTTCGCCCTTCTTCAGTGATGCCTTGTTCCTGCAATTGAATGCCGTAACCGGCCGTTATACCGCTGAGTCGATTCATCATGTGAATTATCCAATTGCGGATAGTTCCTTTATTGACCAGGCGCTCGAGGAGCGTATGCAAATGGCACAAGATGCTTCCTCGCTTGTTTTATCCTTGCGCAAAAAAGTCAATATAAAAGTTAGACAGCCTTTGCAAAAAGTGTTAATCCCCGTGTTGGATCCCTCCATGCAAGCACAACTTCAACGCATAGAGGACCTGATTAAGGCAGAGGTGAACGTCAAATCAATAGAATATCTCAGTGCGGATAACACCTTTATCAAAAAGAAGATCAAGCCCAACTTTATTGCGTTAGGGAAAAAATTAGGTCCTAAGATGAAAGCGGTTTCTGCCCTATTAGGTGATTTTTCACAGGATCAAATTGCATTGTTGGAAAAAGAAGGACAAATTAGTTTGCAAGTCGAAGGTGAAGCCCTAGTATTGCAACTTGCGGAAACAGAAATCAGCAGTGAGGATATTCCGGGTTGGACCGTAGCGGGAAAGGGAAAATTGACGGTGGCCCTGGATATCACGGTAACTCCGGATTTGGAAGCAGAAGGTCACGCTAGAGAATTTGTTAATCGCATTCAGAAAATTAGAAAGGATACAGGATTTGAATTAACGGACCGGGTGCTGGTTAAGGTTCAGGCCCCTGCCGGTTTAACAAATTCACTGGCGTCTTTTAAAACCTATATTTGCGACGAAATCCTAG
>CAINBK010000189.1:0-5409 GCA_903846615.1 uncultured Bacteroidota bacterium | reverse complement strand
TTTTCCCCACCCGACCCGGATATCATTACTTTATAGAAGATCGAGAAAAACTTCACCGATCGATTGAAACGATCCTGCAACTTCGCGGGGACCGCTATTGGGTGGGACATGGCGGTCCGTTTACTTATTCAGCAATTGCCCGCTGGTATGAAAAAGTAATTTAAGCTGTCACTTTTTTCAATTCTCGTACACATACTCCTAAATTGACCTTTCAAAAGGTACTTATGAGCCAAAACAAACAGCTGTTTTTGACTTTGTACGAGCGTGTTCATCAATCTTTTGAGCGGTTTTGCAAGGCCCGTTCGTACGGTCAGATGCCATTTAAGGACCTGATGCAGGAGACTCTATTGATCGCCTATACAAAGTTCGACCAGTTGCAAGAACCGGACAAGTTTTTATACTACCTGTTTGGCATTGCATCAAGAATAGTGTCGAATCACCGTAGAAAAGTTCAATACGAGTCGCTTACTGAAATGGATACAGTCATGACAATAACGCAGCCAGCTGCTGACCGCCAGGCCGAAAAGGAGCAACTATACAAAGCGCTCTCAATGCTTCCCGTCGAGCAAAGAGAAGCACTGATACTTTTTGAAATAGTAGGTTTTTCGGTAAAAGAAATAGCTGGGTTTCAGCAAAAGACAGAGGATTCGATACGACAACAATTATCAAGAGGAAGAAAGAAGCTGTTAAGCTTGCTTTCCCCCAACATTAACTCAAAAGGCATTTCTTATGAATGAAGAATCACTACAACGGCTATTTTCAGATCTGCGCAATGCGCCCTCAGAGACGTCGATTGAAGATGTTTCTAATTGGATCAATACTCCAAAAATTAA
Source organism: uncultured Bacteroidota bacterium (assembly GCA_903846615.1). GTDB lineage: Bacteria > Bacteroidota > Bacteroidia > Chitinophagales > Chitinophagaceae > JJ008. The sequence continues at coordinate 4,576 of CAINBK010000189.1, read as the reverse complement.
TAATCCCGTCACCGATACAACTCATATTCTAACAAAATCAAAAATCATATTTATGACTGCAAGCATAGCTATTATTTTAACTAGTACAATACTACTGCTGACATCAAAAAGTTATCAAGATCCGGCGAAGACCGAAATATCTCCTATACCTGTTAATAAGCAGTCACATGACCCCGATACTCCTGCCTCAACTAATCAAATTCCATTGAATAGAGAATTACCGGTAGAGGATACCAGTCAGTCTAAGCCAATCCTTGGGCCCGCCTTGTATCAAGTCATTCCAATGCCAAACGTATCGAGTGAAAGTCAACAGGAGATAGAGGCTATCGCTGATATTACCCAGAGAAACCAAGATAACATAAGCATGACTCCAACTAGTAAAAGCGAGGAACCCATCATTACTTTGGTACCAGCTGATACAACGGGATTTTGGACAACCAATACTGAGAAACTAACTATTGATACTGTCTTCGCGGGTGTTACTAAGTTAGTGCTAACTGGTAAGCATCCCTCTCAAATCAAAGTCGAGGGAAGCCAACGAAACACCATAGCTTTCAACTACCAATATAATTACCAGATAAAAGGCATATATGCTGGAAAAAATCCAGGCAGTAAGGTAACCTACAAGAAGTCAGGATCAACCTTGATCATTATGGTGGAATTAAATAAAGTAATCACTGTGGGAGTCTCGCACGGTAAAGTAATGAGCAATGTATCGCTGGCTGTACCTGAAAACATTAATGTAAGTATTAACTCCAGTTATGGAGATATAACAGGCAAACAACTTTCAGGAGGGATGATTCAGCTAAACACAAAATATGGAGATATTGAGGCACAGTCACTAAGCGGAAACATCAATTTACAGTCCGGCTACGGCGATATCACTTTAAACGAAGTAGTTGGTAAGCTAGAAGTCTCTACTAAATATGGCGACATCAAGGCTTATGAAATAAAAGCAGATGAATCTATTCTTTTATCCTCTGGGTATGGCGATGTGGATTGTAAGCTTTTAAATACAGAAGGCTCTTGCCGATTGAATTTAAGTACCGGGTTTGGAAAATTAAACATTAAAGGGAAAGAGCTAGATATAGAATCAACAAAAAAAATACAATATGGTAAAGGGCCCACATCCGTAATCGCCTCTTCAAGCTTTGGGAATGTGAAGATCAGGTTTAGTGAAATATTTATTAAGTAGGCGGTGTGCCGCTACTTAATAAGAAGACAGCATTTGGATAGATAGTATTGTAATACCTACGCCTAAATCATTCGAACTTAGTACAGCAAAGGGCACAAACTAAAAAATCCTGCACTACGTGCAGGATTTTCTCTTATTTACTAAGAATCATTCCTTTTATTTTATAACACTTACCTCAGTAGCCTCTAATCCCTTAAGCCCTTTATTTACAATAAACTTTACTTTATCATTCAACTGCACCGGACTTGAGAGTTGTTTAGAATGAACAAATACACTTTGCTTTGTTTTAGATTCTCGAATAAAACCGAAACCTTTTTCAGTGTTAAAATAAGTAATAACACCTTCCTCAAACTCATCGACTTGACTACGATCTTCTCCTTTTGGAACACCTATCTGAATCTCATCAATATTCACTTCCCGTCTTTTTGAAAGATCTTGAGGAATAGAGGTAAGATTCCCGTTTTCATCAACATAGGCCATCATCTGAGCAAGTGAGTTTCCATCGCGAGAGGCGTCTTTCCTTTCACGTTTTTTTTCCTCTTTCTCTTTACGAGCTTGCTGTTTCTTTTTTTCTCTATCCCGTTTACTAAAATATTCTGCCATTTGTAGTTTTTTTGTTTTTAAATTTTCTATATGAACGATCTTTTTTTTGTGATAGTACAGAAGGTATTTTATTTAAGGATTTCACTTCTGAATTAACAAAATCAAAGTCATGTGACAAGATAGGAATCCTTTTTTGTATCAATTTCTCAATTGATATTAAAAGGGGTTTTTCCAAGGGGTCAACAAAGCTAAATGCGCTTCCACTTGAACCTGCCCTACCTGTCCTACCAATACGATGCACATAAGTTTCTGGCACATTTGGTAAATCAAAATTCAAAACATAACCTAATTCATTAATATCTATACCTCTTGCTGCAATATCAGTAGCTACCAATACTCTTATTTTCCCTTTTTTAAAATTCTCTAGGGCAAGCTGTCTTGCATTCTGAGATTTATTACCATGTATGGCATCAGCTGGTATGCTATTTTCATTTAGTTTTTTTGCCAGCTTATTGGCAGCATGTTTCATTTGAGTAAAAACAAGCAAAGAGCTTATTTTATCATCACCAAGTAATTTGATTAAAAGTGGCAACTTATGTTGATTCTTAATATGATAAACTGACTGATCTATTATATCCACTGTTGACGACACAGGAGCAACAGTAACTTTAATTGGATTAACTAAAAGTGTATCAGCTAATTGCTGAATATCCGGTGGCATAGTGGCTGAAAAGAAAAGTGTATGCCTTGATTTAGGCAATTTCACAATTACTCTTTTTACATCATTTATGAAGCCCATATCTAGCATTCTATCAGCCTCATCCAAAACAAAAAACCGAATTTGCTGTAAATTAATAATGCCTTGTTGCATTAAATCTAATAAGCGACCTGGCGTAGCAACAAGAATATCTACTCCTTGATTAATTTTTTTAACCTGTGCATGCTGTGAAACTCCTCCGAAAATTACAGTATGGCGAACAGGAAGAAACTTTCCATAAACTGAAATACTCTCACCAATTTGAATTGCAAGTTCTCGTGTAGGAGTTAAAATAAGACCCAAGGGCATTCTTGAAGATAATTTCCCCTTCGATTTCAATTCGTAAATTAATTGCAGTAATGGAATTGAAAATGCTGCAGTTTTTCCTGTACCTGTTTGTGCACAACCAAGTAAATCCTTGCCTTTCAATACTTCAGGAATAGCTTGTTTCTGAATTGGAGTGGGCGAAGAATATCCTTCAATTGTAAGAGCACGAAGAATTGGCTCAATAATAGCCAGTTGATTAAATGACATTAATTTTTTATTAAGTAAAATAATATGACAAGGCTGCTAAAAAAATATAGCACTTTATCTGCCTTATGATAGAAACACAAAATATTTGGGAAGTACAAACTAAACAAATAATAAAGCGAACCAGAATAAGAAATGCAAAGATAGGTAAACTAATTCAATTATCTCAATTGTGAGATATAAGCGATTGACTGTATACAAATAACTATTTCATTCGAACTCAGTCCAGCACGAAGTGCGGAGCTTTTTTTATTTGGCGGCGTGCAAAGCTTGCTTTGCTAAGCAGACAAATAAAAATACCAGGTGAGCGAAGCGAGCCAGGACTTTTTTATTGGTAAGCCCCCTCGTAGGGCGTAGAGGATCACGGAAAGTAATCCAACCTTCATTTTAAATTCTCCAGGTCATCCAAGTCCTTAGGACGGCCTGCTCGTTGTTTTAAAGCAATGAGATCACTTTTATGAATAACCCTCACTTGAACACCGTCATCACTATATAGCACAGATCGCTGATAGATTTCATCAAAACTGAATCCCTCGATACGTATCATTAAATCAATAGCCACAGGCGGAATCCCAAAAGTGAAAACATCCCAAGCAGGGTGTCCTAGAAAATTTTGCTCAGTCATATCAAAAACAGGCATTCCAAAGTCTTCATATGCAGCAACTATTTTTGCATAATTATCAGCTGTGCGATCGACCCATAAATCCATATCACCAGTAGTTCTGGAGTAACCATGAAGAATTACAGAGTACCCCCCAACAAGTATATATCTTACGCCATTCTTATTTAGAGAGGAGAGAAAGTCACGAAAATCATTATTAAAAATATTCCCCATTAATTCTTAATGGATTTGACTGAAAATTGAGTCCTGTCCATTCTGGGCGGATTATGTAGATCAAAATTGAAGGCAACGCTGTTGAGATAAGCGGCCATTTTTAATCGTTCCTGCCAAGAAAGTTTTTTATACACAGCAGCGTGATTCGCAGCGTCTTGTTGAGTTTGCGCTTTAAAGGCAGTTCTATCTAATTTAAAATCACCCATAGCCAAATTTAGCCTATAAAATCCAAAATCGACTTCGCAACCCGCTCAGGAACCTCCTCCATGGGAACATGGCCAACATTAGGATAAACTTCAAGCTTACTACCCTTTATATCCTGATTAAACTGGTATGCATTTTCCACACTAATCAAATTATCCTTCTCTCCCCAGAGAACAAGCGTAGGTGTCTTAATTTCCTTGATTTTCCCTTTGAATTGAGAAGTTCCAAATGAACCCTTGAAGATCAGCAACGCAGCCGCCCGGTTACCTTCACGAATGGCCATATCATGAAAACGTTCTACTTGTGCATCAGTCACTCGAGATTGATCAAAATAAATTGTTTCCAAACTTTTTCTTACCAGCGCTTTAGGAGTAGCAAAAAGCAAGATATTATTTATGACTGGCGTAGAGGCAATTTTAAAACCAAGTGAACCACTTTCCCCTCTTTTTGGGTAACCTGCGGCGTCAATTAAAACTAATTTATCAACAACAGCAGGATTAAATAGCGCATA
>CAINBK010000188.1:0-1586 GCA_903846615.1 uncultured Bacteroidota bacterium | reverse complement strand
GCAAAAGCGGATTGTTCCAACCAATTACTTCCCGGGAAGTCTCCAATCACCGATACACGTGATTTACCAGGAGCATAAAGTACTAAGACCACACTGGTATTTCCCTGTTCGTAATTAATCCCGTCCCGAACTCCAGCAGGAAGCGGAGCTGTTGTAACACCCCCGCTAACAAAAAAGCGAAGTGTATCAAGCTTGGTGGTTGCTCCTGAAACAGCCTCAGCAATAACGGTCTGATCGCCGGGAGCAGTCACTGAAACATTGGCAGAAAGAGTGGCTACATTGGAACCCGTTTGCAACTGCGTCCCGTTATGAATTAACCGTAACGTGGTAGCGGACAAACTTGTGATTGCCGTTACGGGGAGTGTTTGTCCCACTTGTAAATTGATGGGCTCAGGCGTAGGCGTTGACGTAGGTTGATAAGCAGGTTCTGAAAAACGAACCTGTAATTCGTTACTGTAAATCGGGATAAACATGTCGGATCCATCTGTGTTAGTTTGCTTCAGTGATCCATTTCCATTTCTGAATAAGATGGCTATTTTAAGAATCGTTTCGCCAGCAGGTACCCCATAAAAAGCGCGAACGTTATTGATATCATAACGCCATTTATTATTCCCCATTGAAGTGGCTTGTAATCCGGCCACTTGCTGACCCCAGGGACTTTGAGCACCAAATTTTACATAACGCCAATCGGAGGAGGACGAACTGAGATTTGTAATTACACCGGTATGTACATAAACGTCAGTGGCATTAGTGTAGTTATTAAGACCCCGGTTACCTTTTGTGGCATCCACTACCACGGAAAGATTATCATTATCCCTCGGAAAGGCAGGAGTCCAGGTTAAAAGTTGGGCTATTGAGGCATAAACTGACCCGCAGATCAGTATCACAAGCAGGGAGATCCTTTTCATATGGCAGCATTTTCGGCAATTACGAATATACCAAGTAATATGTATTTGTAACACATTAGAGATTTGGAATTTTACTAATAGCTTAGCGCCCATGTACGGAAAAGAGCAGACCCCTTTTTGGTTGGAGCAAACCCAATCGCTTCTTCAAACGCTAAAAAAGGGAATAGAATGTTCAAACATTGAGGAGTTGCGGAGCGTGTTGCGCTTTCATGAACATCGTTATTACATCTTGAACGACCCTCTCCTATCTGATTTTGAATACGATCAGCTTTTTAAAGCACTTGAAAAAATTGAAAAGGAGAATCCAACCCTGATTACTCCTGACTCGCCCACCCAACGGGTGGCCCATGAATTGACCCGTGAGTTTCCTACGGTTCAACACCTGGTGCCCATGTTATCCCTGGACAATTCTTATAATGCTGACGATTTACTTGATTTTGACAGAAAGGTTCGTGAATTGTCCGGTCTCGAACAAATCAGCTATTGTGTAGAGCCCAAATTTGACGGGGGCAGTATTTCATTGATCTATGAAAATGATCAATTAGTACGCGCTGCCACGCGTGGTGACGGAGTAGCTGGAGATGAGGTAACCATCAACATACGGCAAATACATTCGGTCCCATTAACAGCCCCATTTTCAAAACTTGGAATTCAACAAGCTGAGATCAGAGGTGAGGT
>CAINBK010000187.1:0-2328 GCA_903846615.1 uncultured Bacteroidota bacterium | reverse complement strand
GTCGTGACCTGGTTACAGGTATCCCCAAACAAATTATGGTGAGCTATCAGGAGATTGCAGAAGCACTCGATAAAAGCATTTTTAAAATTGAGGAAGCTATTTTGAAAGCGCTTGAGCAAACACCACCGGAATTAGCTGCTGATATTTATCGCCGTGGTTTGTATATCACTGGTGGGGGCGCCTTACTGCGTGGACTGGATCGCCGACTTAGCAGTAAGATCAAACTTCCTGTGCATGTAGCAGATGATCCGCTGAAAAGTGTGGTGCGTGGAACTGGTATTGCACTCAAGAATTACGATCGGTACCCATTTGTCATGCGTTAAAGGATGCAATTAAAACGGAACCACGTTGCGTAACGTCATCCTATTTATTCGTCGCTATCTCACTTTTTTTACCTTTCTGTTTTTGCAGATTGTATCACTTTGGTTTTTGTACAGTTTCAACCAATTTCATCAAGCTCAGTTTTTGCAAACGGCTAATGAGATAACAGGAGAAGTTAACAAGCGGTATAAAAATTTTGAAAACTTTTTTTTGCAAGGCGAGGAGAATCGTAGACTGCATCGTGTGAATGATTCTTTGTTGAATTTATTATCGCAGCAACTGGTTACACCCGATACCACCCGTCGTTTGGTAACTGATACTGTATTGATTGATTCATCCCGTCAATATCGGCGCTATTACTTTAGGCCTGCCAGTGTGGTTTTTAATTCTATCAACAGTGAGAAAAATTATATTCAACTGGATCGAGGTTCTCTTCATGGTATCACAGAGAATATGTCGGTACTGAACTCCGATGGAAGCGCTGTAGGAATTGTGGTACATGTCAGTCCTCGCTTTGCGCAAGTCATGAGCTTACTACATGTGCGTCAGAAAGTAAATGTATCGCTTCAGAAAACAGGTGATTTTGGTACATTGGAGTGGGATGGGAAAGATCCCGGTTTACTGTTGTTGAAAGGGTTGCCCAAGAGTGTCCCCGTCAAAGTAGGCGATCCGGTGGTAGCCAGTCGATACTCTTTTAATTTTCCTCCTGGTTATCCGGTGGGAACAGTTGCTGAAATTATCAGTGATAAGAGCACTAATTTTTATTTATTGAAAGTGAAGCCGGCGGCTCGTTTTAATAATCTGCAACATGTATTTGTAGTTGAAAATCTGCAGTATGCAGAACAATCAACGTTGGATCAGGAAACGCGTAAGCGAATTGAAGACTCAAAAAGGACGCCCCGATGAAAGAAATAATCAGAAATCTTCTCAGGCTGGTCCTCTTTTTATTTATTGAAGTATTTATACTTCATAAAATGCCACACTTGCATCGATTTATCTCTCCTTCGCTTTATTTTCTTTTTTTGTTTTGGTTGCCTTTTTCGATTTCACCCAGGTTGCTGCTTTGGATAGGTCTTATCACGGGGCTGCTGATCGACTATTTTTTACAAAGTCCCGGTTTACATGCTTCTGCATGCCTCTGGCTTTGCTTTCTTCGTCCCTTTATAATTGGGGTCCTGGCTCCTCGAGAAAGCAGCGAGTTCAATTATCGTGAGCCTTCACCACAATCCTTACTTTGGGCACCCTATATTATCTATATAACCTTATTGACGCTGGCTCATCATACCTGGCTGATATTTCTGGAATGGTTGAGTTTTGGGTCTTTTGGCGATTTTTTGATCAAAGTGCTTGCTTCCACGGCTATTTCTCTTTTATTAATCATACCCATTGAGCTGTTGTTTCCCCGCAGCAATCGTTTTCGGACCAATGTGGGTGGCTGATTTGGAAGCAAATTTGGAAAGCCGTTGCTACCAACTTATTTTGCAAGCGGTATCGTGATCCATGGCTGTCTATAATCAATCCCGTAGCAATACAATACGTTTAATCGTCATTATCACATTTGTGGTAATTGCGCTTCAGTTATTCTATTTACAAATAGTAGATCGTCGTTATGAACAACTGGCGATGGATAATGCGGTTTATCCAAAGGTTATTTATCCTGAGCGTGGTATTATTTATGACCGGAAGGGGAAGGCTATTTTGAATAACACCATCATTTTTGATTTGATGGTAACGCCGGCCGAAGCAAAAGGAATTGATACGCTTGATTTCTGCCGCTTGATGAATATGGATACTAGTGAGTTCAGAAAAAGAATGGTGGATGCTATTCTAAAGAATACTAGTGTTCGTCCCTCCGTATTCAAAGCCATGCTCACCAAAGAACTCCAAGCAAGATTTGAAGAAAACAGTTGGCGATTCCCCGGATTCAATTTAGTGGAGCGTCCATTGCGTACCTATCCTTATCATGCAGCAGCGCATATTTTAGGGTATATCCGTGAGGCTGACAAG
>CAINBK010000186.1:0-6605 GCA_903846615.1 uncultured Bacteroidota bacterium | reverse complement strand
TTATAAGTTACTCCTCGTAAAGCCATTACTTTTTCTAAAGGCTGGGTAATTGTTGCGATATCACGCTTAAGACGTAGGTCAGAAGTAGCAGTAGTCAAAGTTCCATCAGTACGTAGATTAAGTGGTGCAAAATAATCACCAGAATTCACAAAGTAGAAACGAGCTGTTGGGGCATAAATATCACCATTCACTTGTAATTTATAAGCTCCTGCATCCGATGTAGTGTTAACCAATAGCTCTCCAGCAGAATTCACAACTACGTGGGGTTTAACAGAGGGCTGATCATTTAAATTTCCTTGAAGCACCAATCCTCCATTCAAACTTCCATCTGATATAATTGACCCCCCACTGCATTACCTGCTGAATTTCTAACTCCGAAATTCAACTGCGCCTTTAAGTTATTTCCTCCCCTAGCAATTAATGAAGTAAACAGTGATGTATTTCCCGTTTCATTCACTTGAAATTTTTCAGTGGGGGCAGAAGTTCCGATACCAAGTCTACGGTTAGTTGCATCCCAAAAAAATTCATTGGAACCTGCCTGAGTATTAGCCCCGCTCCAATATACCACTTGTCCACTTGAGCCACTTCCAGCACCGCTAGTGGGGGTACTCCAATTTAATGTGGCTATTCCTGCGTTAACTGTACTAACTGATAAAATTTGATTAGCCAGCGGCAGTGCAGCAGGATAAATTAAAGAATAGGAATTGGCACCAGTGGGAGGTCGCAAACTAATTGTATTTCCAGTTTGGCCGACCAGACGAACTTCTTTTTGAGCAGTAGGACGTATTGATTGGGCCCGTAGAACTGGAAAAAATTTTTCTGCCGGCCCCATCAAAAGAGCCAGCAGAAAAAATAATTTATAAGGTTTATTCACAATACTTATAATAAATGATTACTGATTAATTACAGTCCAATTGCAGCTACCTGTAAATGGCGCAGAGAAATAGATCGTAAAACCACTGCCTGAGCGTACAACATAGTAAGAAGGAATTGGCATATCAATAGCGCTTCCTTCGAGCGTTACATTGATTGCATCGTTTGTATCCACTGAAGTCGCTACTGCAATCGATTCATTTCCACCAACAGTTGCCAAGCCTCTACCTTTGACAAAGGCACTACTCCAGGTAGGCGCAGCACCCGCACCATTAGACTGTAGAATTTCACCAGCATTTCCAGCTGATCCATTTAGCAGAAGCGGACTTGTGCCTAATAAATTCAATCCCCCCGTAATAGCAGCACCGAGATTGGCAGTAAACAATCCAGATACCGTTAACGGTCCACCCACAGTTACGCCAAGTGGATTACTTAATCCTACCGCTACAACAGACGCATAGCTAGCTTTGGAAACCAAGCCGTTTGCATCAGAAATCACCACACCCTCATCTAATGAAGAGGAGGCCGTGCCATTTGTACCAGATAATGTATTCATGGTAATACCACCATCAGCTCCAACAGTCATCCGTGTACTACCGTTTGTTTTAACAACCAAAGGTTGTGCGTCGGTAGTTCCCAAATAATTGTTTTCGTTTGTTCCCGAATTCCCCGTCAATGACCAACCAGTGGCATCAGGCGAATTCCACGCCAAGGTTACCGCACTTCCTAAAATATTACTTACAGTAAGAACTTGGTTGGCAAGAGGTGCCGCGGTAGGCATGGTTAATGAATACGTAGAGGTACCCGATGCCGCTTTCAGTCCAATAAATCCAGTTGGGCCGGTAGGATTTACTAATCGAACCTCACGTTGAATGGTGGGTGACTGAGCCATTGATTTAAGGCTGGCGCCTGTTAACAAAATCAAAGTGGCCGTTACAATCCGAAAGTGTTTCATAGTTGTTTGTTTATTTGGTTTTTAAAATTTCAGTTTTAATCAACAATTACCCAGGTTACAAATCCTGTAAAAGGAGCAGTAAAATGAACCTCTACCCTGTTGTTAGGAATATCTCGATAGATATAATAATTAGGAACAGGCCTTGGCACTGCATCAACTTCCATGAGCACACTTATCCCGTCGTTACTATCCAATCCGTTAACGGGGATAAAAAATACTTCAGCTGCTGTAAGCACAACACTCCTACTTTTAGATTTAACGCCCAACACCGATTGTGCAGATACCCATTGGGGAGAAAAACCAGCACCTCGCGATACCAACAAATCACCCGATGAACCGCTCTGATTATCGATCAAAAACGGAGTGCTATTCCCTTGCAACGAAAGTGAGCCAGCTACCATAATACCAGCATTCGCTTGAAGTGATTGCAAAAAAGACTTTTCGCCGCCAACTTGTTGCTGAGTACTGAGATCAACAAAATTTTTAACGGATGAACCTGTTCCACCATTAGCAATACCAAGTATTCCTCCCAAGACCACATTCCCCTGCGAAGCAGTAGTAGGCGATAATCCTGTTGTGCCCCCACTAAAACTTAGCACCGCCGCACTTGCAGCAACTTGTTCAGCCATAAGTGCAGTACCCGCGTAAGGAACTAAACCAAATGGAGAAGCACCCAGATCAATCCATTCATTTTGATAATTCCAGTTCAACACATTCGCAATCGGCTCTATTGCTACTTGAATTTTTAAGGAGTAATTAAGTGTCCGCCAGGGTATATTCAAGATAGAAGCATAAGTTCCTCCAACACGTGTACCATTTCCAATAATAATTTGAAATATACCCTCGCTATTTGTCCTTGACCGATGCTCCTCAATGAAAACAGGCGATCCCGCAGCAGCACCTTGTAGAATGGTAGCTTTAATGTATATGCGTCGATCTTTTGCCGGATTATTATTTCGATCTCTTGCAATAGCTTCAAAATGAATCCCAGGCTGCTGCGCCAGAACTAAGTCTGCCTTAGTAATTAAGAGTAAAATAAATGCAATGAAGTAAATAAACTGATTTGCCTTTGTCACTTAATTCAATTTTATAAATGGAATAACACGATGCAGCTCTTCGCCGTCGACTCGTAAATAATAATTACCCGATTGTAGCCACCCCCAGAAAAAACTTGTCCCCGCTATTAGCTGACTTACAGAAATAACTTGTCCCCATAGTCGCTTTCCAGCAGCATCAAAAAGGGATAAACTTAGATTCTGGTCAATATCTAAAGGCCCACTCCCTTCCAAACGCACATAATTTCGAACCGGATTTGGAAACAATCGAATGTCGATAGGAGTATCTGAAGAGTTTGTTTGGCAAGTAAGTTCAAACTTGCTACTACCTTTAATAGCGTAGTATAAAAACAACCCCGTATTCAACTGCAAACATTCAGTTCGCTTGTTAAAGCTCTGTACCAAACTAGAAGCGCGCATGCCTTGTGAAAATGAACCAACTACACTTACCCCATAAAAAGAACCTGATTGCGAAAATCCTTTAAGGGCTATACAAAAAAATAAAACCGATAATAAGACTAACTGTTTCATGGGCGTAATGAAAAATAAAGCGTGTTAGAAATATTATTTTTTGAATACTCCATGACAACATGATCGGACTCCACTTGGCGCAGTAAAAAGGCCTCAATCAACCGGCCATTAGATGTAATCTGCAAAGTGGTAACTAGCGGCTGTTCATCAATATAATAGTTGCCACTAATTCCATCTGAATCATCATACCCTTTTGTAGATTTATCTAACTGAAACGAAAATGTAGGCTGACTCGCATATACCAAACTTCCTGCCGGGGTAGAAATTTTTTCCAGGTACCAGGTCTTATCGACAAGCTTGTCCTCCGTGGTCAGAAAAACAAAATCCTTTTGACAAGAACCCAAACTAAGAAGTATAAATAAATATAGTCCCACCTTTTGCATATCATACTGGTATTGATACCGGTTGCAAAATAGGTTCCTGAAAAAAGGATGTAAATGACGAACATCAAAGAATCGCTGATTGTAAGGCGCGCGCCCACTGACCAAGAATTGCGACTAGCTATTAGCGTGATGTAAGATGCGCACGCTCATATAACTGATGGATATAAAGAATGAGTAGCCCAAATAGAACAGACCCAATGATAAGCGCATTATTTAAGATACCAGAAACAGAAAAGGAGAGTTTGATTAAAATGGTTGATAAAACAAACCCGGAATTTCTTATTATAGTATGAAAATGATCAGAGTAATAAAAAGAAGCGAGAAGAAGTAAAACATCCACGATTATTAAAATCGTAAAAAAATCATCAAAAAATATGGTATTGATATTGGAAAGAGCTGCCATGCCTGATAATTGATTATCAACAACGATAGCTACCCAAGTTGAAAAAGAATAAACAGCTAAGCCCACTAATACAGGCACTAGCACTAAAGCCAATCCCTTTTTAAGAAACACAAATTGTGCAGTAGGTCCAGCATGCAAACCGGATTCATCAACTTCAGCAATAGGCCTTTTAACAATTTTGTGATAGAACAAATAGATCAGTAAGAATAAGACCAACGAGGTTACCACATCATAAGTAAATTGCAGATCACTCGCATTTTCAAACCAATTAGAAACCAATTTTAATTCTCCCAAATCCTTAAAAATTCTTCGAATCACAATTAATGTAATAATCTCGTACTGCTTTCCAATATAAAAGGTTGTTGACTTAGGTAAGTAAAAAAGGAGTAAGTACACTTCGTAAACCAGAATAAAAGAAAAGGGAGTATAGATAGCTGAAATTGGACTACTAAAAAGTGCTATGTCCGTTTGTATCAACCCCTGCTTCGATAATGCAATTAACAGAAGGTGACACAGATAACTCACAATAGCAAGTGTCAACACTACACGTTCACTTCGCTGTTTAAAGGTGGGAGAAAGTAAAATACTCCGCCCTTTTTCTACCCAGTTCCTAAACTCCTTTTGGTGTTGTTGTGCCATTTTTTAGTACGTGTGGTAGTAAGATACTAAATCCTTGGCACTCCCTCCCCAACATTATAGTCTAATAAAAAACCCCGCTAAATGATAACATAGCGGGGCAATAGATAAATTTTAAAAATAAATACTGGGCATAGGACAGATATCTAAATCAATTTGCGAGAGTCTTACAGTGTTTACCCTACGAAAGCAAATTAATGTTGCCTTTTACTAATTATGTATCACAATCTGAGCTCCAAGCGCCTGGGATCCCTGGCCACCCACTAAACCCTTTGCAAAAACAGTATAAATTTTACCTGCCTGTAACACAATTCCCGGAAGAGTTAGCACTGAAGTTCCATTCGCTTGAACATCAAATGTATAGGTGCCCGCAGGAACTGGCGTAAAATTCTGATTAGCGCTGGCAGTAGCTTGTGTCTCAAAACTACGATTGGCAAAGACCGGTGTAAAAGTTGCTCCCGATAGGGTACCAACCGTCACGATTGGAGCATTGGGCGAAAGATGAAAAAATCGAATGTGAGCTTGGCCAGTTGCTGGCACTGTAAGATTATCCTCAACCACAATAGCACCAATGGAAGCCAATTGATTATAAGCAAATACTGAGTAGTATTTATCAGCTGTAAAGGTCAGGTTTGCGTTGATCACAGAATTATTTGTACCCGTTGCATTGACTTTAATATTACGAGTACCGGCAAAAATTTTTAAATACCCAGTAGCCTCCGGAAAGTTTAAGGCAGCTGCGTTTACTTTAACATTATCAACCAATAAATCAACGCCCGGCGCATCGGGAGAAGCATGAATTACGTTAATAGAAGCCGTTGCCTGGGGAGTTTCGTCTTTGTCACAAGAAATAAGGGATGCTGATAAAGATAGCGCGATGAAAATGTGCTTGAGATTCATATAGTATGGTTTATGAGTAAACATACGAGCAACAAAATGGCTTTACAATGACGGTAATCGCTCTTGTTCTATTCTTATACCATTACTCATAAAATAAAAGATTATCAGATTGCTTTAACACATAAATAATAGATAGGCTTCTATTGTAACTTTGATATTAATGAATTTTACGTTGTCGATTAGAAAGGTTGAGAAAAGGGATGAACCTTATTTATCTGCAATTATTAGAGCTGTATTTGAGGAACATAACGCACCTAAAGAGGGAACCGTATATTCTGATCCAACAACAGATTACCTGTACGACCTCTTTGAAAATGCAGATTCAATATTGTGGGTTGCCGAATGGAACCATCAACTAGTTGGCTGTTGTGGGGTGTACCCTACCGAGGGTTTGCCCGTCAAAACTGCTGAACTTGTAAAATTCTATATAAGCCCTAACGCGCGTGGATTTGGAATAGGAAAACAATTAATCGAAAAAAGTATAGCGTCAGCAAAAGAATTGGGGTATGAAAAATTATACCTGGAAAGCATGCCACAATTTTCTAAAGCGGTAGATTTTTACAACAGGCTTGGATTTAAGTCACTGGAAAAAGCGATGGGAAACTCAGGACATACTTCCTGTTCAATATGGATGCTTCTCTCCTTAGATGCGATATAAGATAGGTTTAGCCTACATAAAGCACTTAAACACTCCTCCTTTACCTGTTTTAATAAAATGCTTACAATAAAATTTGAAGCAAATCAAAAAAGCCCCGGATCAACATCCAGGGCTTTCTATATTATTTTCAAAAATAACAGTACCGGGGATAGGACGATTATCTAACTTCCTTATTGATGATTTTCTCGATTATACTGGCTGATATTTAGCT
>CAINBK010000185.1:0-2048 GCA_903846615.1 uncultured Bacteroidota bacterium | reverse complement strand
TTATAATAAAAAAAAGAAACAATGGGTAAATGATATCAGTGATAACCCGGAAGATCTTGAAATCATTAGCCAACGAATTGACCCTACACCGGGAACCCATAGCGTTAAATATGCTTCTGTAGTTGACGATATAGAAATTATTCATACTGCCCACAACCGCACTGGATTTGCGGCGGGAGCTGTATTAGCAGCCACGTTCATCAAAGAAAAAAAGGGCATCTACACAATGAAAGACGTATTGGGTCTTTGATTGTATCAATTACAGCCCAGAAACTGACATAAGGTTTGCTCGAGTGCAGGACCCCTTAAATTTTTCGCCACAATCTTTCCATTGGGATCCACTAAAAAATTAGCCGGGATCCCCGTAACACGGTAGAGCTTTGCGGCTTCGTTATTCCAATACTTTAAATCACTTACCTGTGTCCAAGCCAAACCATCCTTACGGATAGCTTCTAACCACTTTTCACGCAGATCCTCTCGGTCAAGAGAAACACCCAGCACGGTAAAATTCTTTGACTTGAACTTATTGTAATTATAAACCACGGTTGGATTTTCCTGCCTACAGGGCCCACACCAGCTTGCCCAAAAATCAACTAATACATACTTACCTCGAAAAGATGAAAGTGAAACAGGTTTTCCATTTACATCAGGCTGGGTAAAGTCAATTGCCTGCGAACCAACTGCACCCACTTTTGAATCTTGAATCATTGCATTCAGTTGCTGGCCGATACTACCACGCTGAACGGAAGCAGATAATTGATTGAAGCGTTGCTCCAGTTGTACAGGATCATTAGTAAATCCATACGTAGCTGCTAAAACAAAAGGAGTAACAGGAGAGGCAGGATACGTCTTAACCAAATTATCGATTTGCTCCTGCATCTTGGTGTTAGCCATTACATACTCCTGCATGACACTGTCCCTTTTAGCTCCCAGTCCTGTATCGTTGAGTGCAGTTGCCTGATTGTTGCGTAATTGCACATAAGGCATAAAACGTGCAACAAAATCTCGAAATATCTGATGGGTTTGACTTCCTGTTACAACCCAGTTCATTGGGTTTCCTTTTTCACCCTTAACAACTACTGATGTCTGCTCAAGAAATAATTCAGCAGGCTGTTGTTGATCGCCAACAAAAAGAAAAACCAACGTAGGCTCAGTTAATTGCCCGCGCAAAATAAATTGCTGCTTTAGCAAGGTGGTTGTCAAAAAAGGAGCATTCTCTCCACTTCGAAAAAGCCGTACAGGCACGCTGTCAGCAAATCCTGTAAGCTGACCTTTTAACTCAAAACTATTTCCCTCCTGCCCTAGCGTTTCAATTGCATGCAAGCAAACAAGAAGTACAAATAAAATCTTTTTCATAGATAATTTATTAACGAACCTGCTGACGAAATTGTAAGATAGATTTAAGATCTTTTTCACCAGGCGCTACCTCAAATGACTGGGCCAGATCAGGTCCAAAAAAATCAGGATGAGAGAATTTACGTAATGCCGCTGCTTGTCGCTCTTGAATTTCGCCGGACAGAAAGAAAGGCTTTTCTATACGAAGTGCTTCAAGCAGTGACCAGTTAAAGGCATTTCCATAAACACCCGCCGTTGTTTGGCTATTTCCAGTAAATAAATAGTAATCGCATACTGCGTCGTAATCAGCTAGCTCCTTTTCCAATTCAGTGACTGAATCGCCAATTTGGAAAGATTTTATCACCTCCACCTCTGTACTTAAATCATCACAAAGAGTGGGATCTTCTGATCCGTTCAATTGGACAACATCCAACTTATACGCATCTATCCAATCTAATGCCTCCGAAAGCGAAGGATTATAAAGTATACCTACTTTTTTAAGATCGAAGTCAGCTTTACAAACTTCTTTACCATCCAATGTGTTGCCGGCAAACCAAGGGGAATCGGGAATCAGTACAATACCTGCCATATCCACTTCTAAACCGTCCAGTTGCTGAAGCTGTTTAAAGGTTGTAATTCCACAAACTTTGATATTCATTTTAAGGGTCGATTGAGCATGTAAAGATCGCCATTTTAACTAACTTACTTACTTA
>CAINBK010000184.1:0-5608 GCA_903846615.1 uncultured Bacteroidota bacterium | reverse complement strand
TCTTCCATCAGATGCTTGAACAATTACTTTTTTTGGAAAAATGTAGATTGTTCCGACACCACTTCCGTCATTGGGGTTCATGCATGATCTTAATGTCATTGCAAGCTCATCACTTGAAACATTTTTATCACAGTTCATGAAATAAAATTTTGCCCCATTTTTATTAGTGAATGTAATTCCGTATGTGTTCAGAGACGAAATGTAGCCGTATTTAATTGACAGACCGGTGTCAGTGTTTTTAAAACTTTTTCCCTCAATCATCATTTCAATTCTAGACTGTCCTATAGCTTCAAATGTGAATACGGTTATGCTTATAAGGAGTAAAAAAATAATTTTTTGCATTTTCTAACGTTTAGGTTTTAATAAATTATAGTCTCGTATTATAAATGTATGTAATACTATACTAAAAAATACCTAAGTATAATTTCTTATATATTTAAATGAGCTCTATTCTAGGACAAATTAAAGGCGACTGCCCGGTTACCATCCTTGCTTTTTTAGTAATTTACATGTTCTTTTAACCAGCCCTAAACGTGAAAAAACGATTACTTTTTTCTCGATCACTTGTTATTGCCTTTTTGGGGCTGAATTTCATTTTGTGTTTACCCTATATCGCCTTCGCAATCAACAACTCGGGGCTAAAATCTAGCAGAGTGGTTTTGAACCACTCGGTTGTATTATTAGATACCTCTATCACTGCTTTAGATCCTACTTTATCGTGTGGAACTGGTTCGCAGGTTCGACTCACTGCCGGTGTTGCACAAACCTATCAATGGGTAAGAAATGGAGTTGCGATTCCTGGTGCAACCGCTCGCCAATTTAGTGCCTCGATTTCTGGCGCATATCGTGTGAGAGTAGGGGATGGTTTAGGAAATTTAGATAGCAGTAGAGTTGTTGACGTTTTTATAGTTCCCTATCCCAATGCAAGTTTCACAGTCAACCAGAATGCACAGTGTTTAGTTGGAAATAATTTTCAATTTTCTAATACAAGTTCAATTAGTCAAGGTACTGCCACCTATACATGGTATTATGGCGATGGAAGTTTTCAGCTTTCTACTAATGGTTCTCATGCCTATGCTAATGCCGGCACTTATTCTGTAAAGTTGGTTGCTACCTCGAATTACGGTTGTGTCGATTCAATCCGCGCCACTGTTTCAGTTAATATCCCTCCCGTAGCTGGATTTACTACCAACTTGAATGCACAATGTATAAATGGTAATCAGTTTTTCTTCACGAATACATCTACTTCACCAAATTCTCCCATGACCTATCGCTGGGAATTTGGTGATGGTTCAACTTCAACGCAGGTCAATACAAGTTATCAGTATTCACAGCATGGGATTTTTCCTGTGAAACTGGTTACTACTTCTCAAGCAGGATGTAAGGATAGTGTCATTCAAAATATTACTGTTCATCCAAAACCTGTTGTTGCATTTACTGTAAATAATAATCAGCAATGTCAAACCGGTAACTTCTTTCAGTATACAAATAACAGTACAATTGCTTCTGGTACGATGTCACACTTCTGGTCATTTGGTGATGGTGTTACATCTGGTTTATTTAGCCCATCTCATAGTTATTTAAATGCAGGTAGCTATCCAGTAAAGCTCATCGAGACAAGTGATATGGGCTGTAAGGATAGTCTTAGTATTAATGCTAAAGTTGATCCTAGTCCTACCGCTTTATTTACTGTCAATAAAACAATCGATTGTTTTGCTGAGCATCAATTTATTTTTTCGAATACAACAAGTTTAAGCAGCGGCACGTTTACAAGTCAATGGGATTTTGGGGATGGCGTTGGTACCTCTACTGCAGTAAATCCAACTTATCGATATCAGCAACCTGGTACTTACCGTGTTACTTTAACAACAAGAACTAATTCAAATTGTTCTGCTACGTATTCGCTTAATCTCTTTTTGAATGCAACTCCTACTGGGTCTATTTTGCCAGTAACTGATACGGTGATTTGCGAAGGAAGTTTTATTGAATTAAGAGCTACTCCTTCTACTTTTTATCAATGGTATCGTAATGGTGTAATGATTAGTGGCGCAACCTCTGTAACATATAATGCAACTGAGCCTGGTATTTATCATGTAGTTTTTAGAAATACTGCGAATTGTTCTTCTGTATCAACAAATACCGTTACGTTAACTAAAGTATTTCAACCAGCACCAGACTTCAGGTTTGATAGAAGTTGCGCCGATCTTGCAACTACATTTACAAATACTTCTGATGTAGCTTCAAGTCTACCTGTTACCTATAACTGGAATTTTGGTGATGGTGGCACGAGTGCAGTATTCTCCCCAAGCCATATTTATGATACGGTTGGAACTTTTATGGTGAAACTTATCGTAACTCCTACTAAGTGTCCGCAGCTAGCTCGATTTGTGCAAAAGCAAATTATTGTGGAAGCTTCCCCAGAAAATTTGAAATACCCTCCAGTAAATGCTGTTGCTGGGCGAGACCTTCAGCTGCAGGCTAGAGAATTTTCTGGCGCATCATATCAATGGTCTCCCGCTATTGGATTAAATAGAACAGTAGTTGCTACCCCTATATTTAATCATTCAGCAGAACAACAGTACCTAATTAATATCATTACTGCTGCTGGTTGTCAAGTGACAGATACATTATTAGTAAGAATTTTTGTTGAGAAGAAAATTTATGTGCCAGATTATTTTACTCCAAATAATGATGGTAAAAACGATAAGATGATGCCGTTGTTAGTTGGGATAACTAGGTTAACCAATTTTAGAATTTGGAATCGTTGGGGACAGCTTGTTTATCAAACACAAAAGCAAGGAGAGGGTTGGGATGGTATTTACCAAGGGGTAAAACAACCAATGGAGACCTTTTTATGGATTGCTGAAGGTTTAGATATTGACGGAAAAATAATTAGCGCAACAGGGTCATTTATTTTAGTTCGTTAGAGAAATGAGGATATACATCTATATATTATCACTTTTTTTCTTCTGCTTAGTTGGTACGGCAGAGGGCCAGGATCCTCATTTTACTCAGTATTATGCTACACCTCAGCTGATTAATCCCGCCTATACTGGAGTTTTCAATGGTAATCTTCGGATTGGCACTACTTACAGACAACAGTGGAGTTCCTTGGGTGCTCCATTCAACACGATGGCTGTCGGGCTAGATGGTAAAGTGTTTAATGATGAGGTTTATCATCAAAATCCATTCAATATCGGGGTTGTATTTCAGTCTGATAAAACACTTAAAGGTGCATTATCTAGCAATAATCTTACTGCAACTGCAGCTTATCATGTTCCACTAAATCGAGAAGGAACACAAAGTCTTGGGATTGGCCTTAGCGGCATGTATGGCCAACGCAATTTCAATTTTACCAATTTAGCTGCAGCCTCTCAATTTGCAAGTGGTGGGTTTGATTTGAGTTTACCTAGCGGTGAAGTGACTTTCGAAAAAATGAAACCCTATCTATCTCTTGGTGCCGGTATCTTATATTGTAATACTAATGAAGAAGAGGGGTCTTTTTTTGAAATCGGAGGCTCTGCTTATCATCTTAATCGACCACTACAAAATATTTTATACCAAGGTACAGCGGTAATTCCGATGCGTGTTAGTGCACATGTTTACTTACAACGTTACATCGGGGAAGATTTGCTATTGGATGCAAGATTATTATATCAAATTCAAACCGAGTCTGATTACTTATTGGGTGGAGCAGCGCTTACGAAACTCTTACAAAGTGATCCTGATGGATCATTGATCGGACTGGGTTGTTGGTATAGAACTGGTGATGCAATTGCTCCTAATGTTTTTGCTGAGTTTAACTCCCTTCGATTTGGATTTACTTATGATATACAAGTAAATGATATCCGAAAAGGCAGCTTACCGGCAAGCACCATGGAGTTCTCCTTGCAGTATAGATTTAAATCAAGATGAAAAAAATAGCCACCATATTATATAGGCTTTTCACTTTCTTACTCTTTATGCTAGGGAGCATTTACTTGTATGCACAGGATCCACATTTTTCTCAATTTTATTCTTCACCGCTTACGTTGAATCCTGCCATGACTGGCGTGTTCTCTGGTGAAACAAGGCTTGCAATGACTTATCGCAATCAGTGGCGAACCGTTAGCACTCCCTTTACAACGGCAACCGTTGCTTGTGATTTTCAATTATTGAATGATAAAATCGGAAACGATCTTTTTGGAATAGGATTTGTAGGCATGGTTGATCAATCCAATAATCAAGGCCTGAAAGCTAATTTTATTTCAGTTTCAACAGCTTACAATAAGAGCATAGATCTTGAGGGTTATCACAAAATTGGTGTAGGTTTTCAAGCATCATGGGCTACTAAAAAAGCTGATTACAGTCGTTTTGTTTTTTCTCGGCAGTTTACACCTATGGGATTTGACCCTTCTTTACCAACTGGAGAACCCACAAGTGGATTTACCATCAACTATCTAGATGTGGCCGCAGGCTTCTTGTATTCTGGAATGAATAGCGCCAATGGTCAATGGTATCTTGGCGGCTCCTATTATCATTTGAATAAACCTAATGAGGCCATCAGTACTGAGCAAAATCGTTTAGCACCTCGCATATCGGTTCATAGTGGTTTCAATTTTCCTTTTGCTGAACAAAATCGCATCTATTTAAGTGCGCTTTATATGAACTCTATGATTACTGAGGAGTTTTTGTTTGGAACTGTATTCGAAAAATCTATCCCCAACATAGAGTATGAGACTAGTTTATATACTGGTTTATATTATAGGCCTAACGATGCTGTCATCCCCTATATAGGTATTAGTACAACTAAAATGCAATTAGGCCTTTCTTATGATATCATTATATCCTCACTTAAAACAGCAACACAAAGTAGGGGAGGCTTCGAGATTTCTTTACAAACAAATCTTAGTCGTGATCCTGAGCGAAATAAAATTCCAAAGTGTTATAATAAGTTTTAATTAATATAATTGAAAAAGGTTTACTTATATATAGTATCATTATTAGTTGCCCTAAATTCATTTGGGCAAGTGACTATTGGTACCGTGAATCCTGGTCCCTATGGTAAGGGTAGTTCTGTATGCGTTCCATTTAGATTGGATGCTACAAATTGGTGTGGGACGCCTGACAATAAATTTGAGTTGTGGATATCTAGATCTGGCTTTACTACAAATGATGAGGTAAAGATTGGCACTTATAATTCAGCGTGGGCAAGATTCATCAATGGTCTGATTCCAGCTAACCATACAACATTTGGTAGCCATTCTTATAAAATAAAAACTACTTCACCTGCCTCTGAAGTTATTTCAACGGGTACAATTTCTATTGTCGATGCAAATGGACCTAGCGCTGCTGTTAATCTGGCACCAGGACAACAGGGTACTTTAACTTTAGTTGCAGATACTGCCTATGGTGGATGTGGCACACCCAGTTCCTTGCAGCTAAATTTCTTTAAAAATGCTTCCAATGCTTCCACTGTTACGGGTTCGGTATATAACGAAAGCGCAGATGTTGTTAGCCAATCTAATTTGACATTCACTTCCGGTAGTGCAACCGTAATTAATTTATCTACTGCTTACTATTCTTTTAATGTATTATCTGTTGATGCCAATGGGAATAAGAGTACTCG
>CAINBK010000183.1:0-11955 GCA_903846615.1 uncultured Bacteroidota bacterium | reverse complement strand
CCATCCTGATCGGTAAATACCTCTTTTTTACCGAGATTGATCATGGGTTCAATAGCTAAGACTAATCCTTCCTTGAGTTTAGGACCAGCACCCCTTTTCCCATAATTAGGTACTTGTGGGTCTTCATGTAAATTTTTACCAAGCCCATGTCCTACTAATTCTCGCACCACCCCATAACCATGCTTCTTTTCTGTGTGCTCCTGGATTGCGTAAGAAATATCTCCCACACGATTTCCAGCAATTGCCTTTTCAATTCCTTTGTAAAGTGACTCTTTAGTGACGTTGATTAAGTTTGAGATTACAGCTGGTGGTTGACCCAAACAAAAAGTATAAGCATGATCACCGTGCCAACCATTTAATACAACGCCTACATCAATAGAAATCACATCTCCCATCTGTAAAGTTTTTTCATTGGGAAATCCATGCACCACCACATCATTCACAGAGATACAGGAACTAAAGGGATACCCATGATAATTCAAAAAAGAAGGAACAGCCTTGTGATCACAGATAAATTGATGAATCAGCTTATCAATCATTAATGTACTTATTCCCGCCCGAAGCTCACCAGCCACCATTGACAGTGTTTTACTTACCAGCAAGGCACTTGCACGCATCTGGTCTATTTCCTCTTCGGACTTTAAAATCATGTGGCAAATATCTATTAAAAAATAAAAAACCCGGCCGAAGATTCAGCCGGGTTGAAATTTCACAAAACAAATTTTTACATATCAACTGGAGCAGCGGCTTGACGACCTTGTAATCTTCCGCTTTTCATTAATCCATCATATTGACGCATGAGCAGTTGCGTTTCTATTTGTTGTAGCGTATCCAGGATAACCCCTACCATAATCAGCAGGGAAGTACCCCCGAAGAAAGTAGAGAATTGTTGCGTTACACCAAGCTTCTCGGCAATACCAGGCAAGATACCTACCAAAGCCAGTAACAAAGCCCCAGGCAACGTAATGCGATCCATAATAGCTCCGATATAATCAGCAGTTGGCTGACCTGGTTTTACACCAGGAATAAATCCATTGTTCTGCTTTAGGTTATCAGCAATCTGCTTGGGGTTGAAGATAAGGGCCGTGTATAAAAAAGTAAATCCAATTACTACAACTGAATACAATACCATGTGCCAGATATTGGTCTGATCGGTGATGGCACGAAGAAAATCATTGGCTTGCGTATTGTAGTTGGCAAAAATGGTTGGAATGAAAATGATAGCCTGCGCAAAGATGATTGGCATAACACCAGAACTGTTCACCTTTAGAGGCAAGAACTGACGAGCGCCACCAAATTGACGGTTTCCAACAATCTGCTTGGCATAATTCACAGGCACTTTACGAACACCTTGAACCAGTAAGATACAGCCCATGATAA
The DNA here is from genome assembly GCA_903846615.1 of uncultured Bacteroidota bacterium. Lineage (GTDB taxonomy): Bacteria > Bacteroidota > Bacteroidia > Chitinophagales > Chitinophagaceae > JJ008. The sequence continues at coordinate 10,575 of CAINBK010000183.1, read as the reverse complement.
TGGCAATTAATATTGCAATCTCAATGATGAACAACAGGATTTGTCCGTTACGCACTGATTTAGCACTTAATTCTTGTAAGAAAGATTGAGGAAGACGAGCCAGGATACCGATCATGATAATTAATGAAGTACCATTTCCAAGTCCTTTATCCGTTATCTTTTCTCCCATCCACATTACAAATAGTGTACCTGCAGTGAGTACTACAATAGTAGAAAGCCAAAAATAAGGAGCAAATGCAGGGATGATTCCTCCACTCTGAGAAGTTAACCCTTGCAAATAAGTGACATAGGCAGAAGCCTGTAACAAAGTAACCACCACAGTTAGATAACGGGTATATTGATTGATCTTTTTACGACCACTCTCCCCTTCCTTCTGCATCTTTTGGAACTGAGGTACAAGTACAGTAAGCAACTGAACAAAAATAGAAGCAGAGATATAAGGCATAATACCCAATGCAAAAATGGAAGCCTGATTAAAGGCACCACCTGAGAAGGCATCAATTAATCCTAATATACCTGTACTATTCTCTGCAGAAGCAGCTAATTTAATGGGATCTATACCCGGCAATGCGATATACGCGCCAATCCGGTAAATTGTAATCATCAAGAGCGTAAAAAGAATCTTATCACGAAGCTCTTCGATATTCCAGATGTTGCGAAGGGTTTGAAAAAATTTCTTCACGGTTTGATTGAGGTTTTAATCAACTAATTTAAGCAACGATTTCGACAGTACCACCAGCCGCCTCAATGGCCGCCTTTGCTTTGGCACTGATTGCATTTACACGGAAGCTGTATTTTCCTTTTACCTCACCATTTCCGAGCACTTTCACACGATCAGTCTGACTAATCAGACCATTGATGTATAAATTCTCTAGTGAGAACTCAGTGATATTGTATTTGCTGGCCAATTGCTCCAGCTGTCCTAAGTTCAATACTTTGTAAGAGATGCGATGCGGATTCTTAAAACCGCGCTTAGGTACTCGACGCTGAATTGGCATTTGACCACCTTCATGAGCCATTTTATTCTTAAAACCGGTACGGCTCTGCGCACCTTTAGTACCCTTTGTTGAGGTTCCACCATGTCCGGAACCATCTCCACGTCCAATTCTCTTTGTTTTGTGCGTTGCGCCTTTAGCAGGCTTCAGTTGATGCAGTTTCATAGCTTTTATTGTTTACTCATCGCCCCGAAAGCAATTTTGAGCGGGGCTCGCATTATTAAATTGAGCGCAGATGCGCTCTTTGATTATTTAGATTCTTCGACTTTAAGCAGGTGAGTAACCTTACGCACCATACCCAATACCTGTGGAGTAGCCTCAACTTCACGGGTTGAATTAGTCTTATTCAAACCAAGTGCCTGCAATGTTAGCTTTTGGCGCTCCGGTCTGTCAATTGGACTTTTAACTAGTGTTATTTTAATTTTTTTCATGGTCAGTCTTTTAACCGTTAAATACTTTTTTCAATCCCACCGTACGGGTCTTAGCAACCTGAACGGGTTCACGTAATAATGCAAGCGCCTTGAAAGTTGCCTTTACCACGTTATGAGGGTTGGCAGATCCCAAAGATTTTGCAAGAACGTCCGTAACTCCTGCACTTTCCAGCACTGCGCGCATAGAGCCTCCGGCAATTACTCCAGTACCATGTGCGGCTGGTTTAACCAAGACCTTAGCAGCTCCTTCTTTAGCCAACTGATCATGCGGAACAGTTCCTTTCATGATAGGAACTTTAATAAGGTTTTTCTTAGCGTCCTCGATTCCCTTGGTAATAGCTTCTTGTACTTCTTTTGCCTTACCAAGACCATGCCCGACAACACCATTTCCATTTCCTACTACCACCAGAGCAGAGAAACTAAAGGCACGACCACCTTTGGTAGTTTTTACCACACGGTTAATGGCCACGACTTTATCCTTCAACTCAAGGTCTCCGGCTTTTACTCTATTCAAATTGAGTTTTGACATGTATAGTTTTTTTGTTGCGTTTAATTAATTAAAACTGAAGGCCTCCTTCACGAGCACCATCAGCCACTGATTTGACACGTCCATGATAGAGGTAACCTCCACGATCAAAAGTAACTTCCGTGATACCTAGTGCAACAGCTTTACGAGCGATCGCTGCACCAACCAACTTACTCTTTTCGGACTTGGTCACTTTCTGTGCAGCAATATCCTTATCGCGTGAGGAAGCTGCAGCCAAAGTTTGTCCGTTGTTATCATCAATCAATTGAGCATAGATATCAGCGTTACTTCTGTAAATTGACAAACGAGGCCTAGTCGCAATTCCACTGATCTTGCGACGAATACGGTAGCGGATATTTTGCCTTCTTTTAGTTTTAAATTGAGGAGTCATCTCTTATACTGTTTTAAAAAACATTTAATTATTTACCAGCCGCTTTACCAGCTTTCTTACGAACCACTTCACCCACGTAACGCACACCCTTACCCTTGTAAGGCTCTGGTTTACGAAGGCTGCGTAATTTGGCAGCAACCTGTCCGATCAATTGCTTGTCAATTCCTTCAAGCATGATCATGGGATTTTGTCCTTTTTCCTGTGCAGTAGCTACTTTCAGCTCCTTAGGCACTTCAAAAATGATATTGTGAGAATATCCAAGAGACAAATCCAGGACATTACCGGCATTGGTGGCTTTAAAACCTACTCCAATTAGTTCAAGCTTACGCTCATAACCATCCGTAACACCTTTGATCAAATTAGCCAGCAAAGCACGATATAAACCATGCAAAGCACGATGACGAATTTGATTCGTGGGTCTACCCAGCACAATTTGATTGTCTTTAACCTCAACCACAATGTCGCGATCAAGCAATTGCTTCAATTCGCCTTTGGAACCTTTAACGGTCACCACATTGTCTTTCCCAACTGTAACGGTTACTCCATTGGGAACTGAAATCGGTTTTCTTCCTATACGTGACATATTTTTTATTTTTAGTAGATATAACACAACACCTCACCGCCTACGTTCTGCGCTTTGGCATCCTTATCTGTCATTACACCTTTTGAAGTAGAAAGAATTGCAACACCCAGTCCGCTTTTTACACGTCTGAATTCAGCAGGCTTAGCATACTGACGAAGACCTGGACGGCTAACACGCTCCATACTTTGTATGGCAGGCTGCTTAGTTGAAGGATCGTACTTCAATGCAATTTTAATTACACCTTGCTTGCTGTCATCCTCAAATTTGTATTTCAGAATGTATCCCTGATTATAGAGAATTTCCGTCATACGCTTCTTGAGATTAGAAGCAGGAATATCGACTACACGGTGACCCGCCATCTGTGCATTGCGGATACGGGTCAAGAAGTCTGCTATAGGATCTGTTACCATAATTCGTTTATTTAAAGATTACCAGCTTGCTTTTTTAAGTCCGGGAATTTTACCATTGAGGGCCATATCACGCAGGGCAATCCTGGAGATTCCAAAGTAGCGAACATACCCCTTTGGACGACCAGTCAACTGACAACGATTCTTCAGACGAACTTTAGAACCATTGCGGGGTAATTCATCCAATGCTTTCCAATCACCGGCTTGCTTTAACGCCTCGCGCTTGGCAGCAAAATGATCTACCATTCTTTCACGCTTACGTTGTCTGGCTTTTACGGAAGTTTTTGCCATGAGTCTTTATTAAGGTTATTAGTTATTTTTTGCGTTTTTGAAAGGCATACCCATCTCCTTCAGCAATTCAAAAGCTTCTTCATCGCTGTTAGCAGTGGTTACGAAAGTGATATCCATACCAGTGATTTTACTCACTTTGTCGATATCAATCTCTGGGAAAATGATTTGCTCAGTTACACCCAGCGTATAATTACCACGACCGTCAAACGATTTGTCATTGATGCCTTTGAAATCGCGAACACGAGGTAATGCCACAGAGATCAGACGATCCATGAACTCATACATCTTCACACCACGCAAGGTTACTTTTGCGCCAATAGGCATACCCTTACGAAGCTTAAAGTTGGAGATGTCTTTCTTGGACATGGTGGGCACCGCCTTTTGACCAGTAATAGTGGTCAGTTCTTCGACAGCAATTTCTACAGTCTTCTTATCAGAGACTGCACCATTGATACCGCGGTTGACACAAATTTTCTCCAAGCGAGGAGCTTGCATTACCGTTTCGTAATTAAACTTTTTGACCAGGTTGGTAACTACCTCGTTCTTATACTTGGTAGCTAATCTTGGCTTGTACGTCTTTGTACTCATAACGTTTCTCCTGATTTTTTAGAAATTCTTACTGTTTTACCATTGGTGCGCTCACGCTTCACACGAGCTGCAGCTTTGGCTTTAGCATCCCACAACATCACATTACTGATATGAATAGGAGCTTCTTTTTTTACAATACCACCTTTTGTATTCTGGGCTGTTGGCTTTGTGTGTTTGGTGATAATATTCACCCCTTCCACAATCACCTTACCTTCTTCAACCAACACTTCGCGAACAGTACGTGGCTTGGCAAGATCTTTATCATCCCCGGCAATTACCACTACGGTATCTCCCTTGCGGATGTTGTACTTGGCTTTGAATCTTGATTTCATAGTTTTCTTCTTATGATTTACTCCGAGCTTATAGAACCTCAGGAGCTAATGAGATAATTTTCATATAACCCTTGTCACGAAGTTCACGGGCAACTGGACCAAAAATGCGGGTTCCACGTGGTTCGTCAGATTGGTTAAGAATTACAACGGCATTGTCATCAAAGCGGATATATGAACCATCTTTACGACGCAACTTGTTAGTAGTGCGCACGATAACTGCTTTGGCAACAGTACCCTTTTTAATTCCACCGGCTGGAAGGGCGTCCTTTACCGTTACTACGATCTTGTCGCCGATTCGGGCATAGCGCTGACCACTATTACCGAGTACACGAATACAGAGTACCTCTTTGGCACCACTGTTATCGGCCACATTCAATCGGCTTTCTTGCTGTATCATACAAAAGTTATTTTACTATTAATCCTAATCAGAATTTACTTCACTTTTTCTACCACTTCCACCAGTCTCCAACGCTTTGTTTTGCTAAGCGGACGAGTTTCCATGATCTTTACGATGTCTCCGATGCTGCATTCGTTCTTATCGTCATGCGCATGGAACTTAGTCGTTTTCTTTACGAACTTTCCGTAGATCGGGTGTTTTACTTTACGCTCTACAGCGACTGTGATGGTCTTTTCCATCTTGTTGCTGGTCACCACACCGGTCCTGGTCTTTCTTAAATTTCTTGCTTCCATGTTAGGTTATTTATCAGGCTTGCTGTTGCTTAGATTCGAGAGCAGTTTTTAGTCGGGCGATATCGCGGCGAAGACTGCGGATTGACATGGGATTCTCCAAGGGAGAAATAGCATGCGCAAACTCCATTTTCTTGAGTCGCTGCTGATCATCAGCCAAACGTGCACGCAGGTCTTGCTCATTCATTCCCTGCATGGTTTTTAAAAATTCAGTTTTCTTGGACATCGTGCTATTGTTTTAAATGTTAGGCAGTGACAAGGTCACGGCGCACAATGAATTTAGTTTTGATAGGAAGCTTTCCAGCTGCAAGTGCGAGAGAGGCGCGTGCCACAGACTCACTTACACCATCCACTTCAAAAAGGATACGACCAGGCTTTACAACGGCTGCCCAGAATTCCAGGTTACCTTTACCCTTACCCATCCTCACCTCTGCAGGCTTGCGGGTAATTGGCTTGTCAGGGAATATCCGGATCCACACATTTCCTTCCCTTTTCATTTCACGGGTAAGCGCCTGACGAGCAGCCTCGATTTGACGATCCGTAATCCAATGCTGGTCCAAAGCCTTTAATGCATAAGAACCAAATGAAATAGTCGTGCCTCTTTTGGCATCGCCTTTCATTCTTCCTTTTTGCATTTTCCGGTGCTTGGTTCTTTTTGGTTGTAACATGACTAACTATTTCAAGTTTCGTTAATGATTTTTTTTGAATTACCCACGACGCTCACGACCACCACCACGACGATCGCCGCCACCGCCTCTACGGTCATCACGACGTTCTCCACCACGACCCTCTTCACGTCCACCGCCACGACGATCGCTCAACTCACTCTTACCGCCTACAAAATTTGGATTGAGATCACGCTTTGCCAACACTTCGCCCTTACAAATCCAAACCTTAATACCAATTTTTCCATATACAGTTTGAGCAAATACGTTAGCATAGTCAATATCCATACGGAATGTGTGTAGCGGTACACGTCCTTGTTTGAACTCCTCGCTACGCGCAATTTCTGCACCGGCTAAACGTCCGCTTAATTTGACCTTGATTCCCTCAGCACCCATACGAAGTGCAGAAGCAATGGCCATTTTAGTGGCACGTTTGAAATTGATACGGTTTTCAATCTGACGGGCAATTGTATCACCCACGATCATTGCATCTAATTCAGGACGACGGATCTCCAGAATGTTGATCTGCACATCCTCCTTGTTGGTTAGCTTCTTTAATTCTTCCTTGATACGATCCACTTCACCACCACCTTTACCAATGATGATACCAGGTTTTGAGGTGTGAATTGTAACAATCAGCTTTCCCAATGTACGCTCAATAACAATTTTGGAGATGCCTCCTTTGTTAATACGGGCGTTTAGATAGGTTCTGATCTTGTGGTCCTCAATCAGTTTACCGGCAAAATCTTTTCTATTGCCATACCAGTTTGACTCCCATCCGCGGATGATGCCTAATCTGTTACCTATCGGATTTGCTTTCTGACCCATGTTTGGTGTAGGTTATTCGTTTAATATTATTTTTTCTCTTTTGTATCTACTATTACCGTTACGTGGTTGCTACGCTTACGTACTCTGTAGCCACGACCCTGAGGAGCCGGACGCATACGCTTGATGGTACGAGCGCCATCCACGAAAATGGTTTTAATGATGAGTTGACTTTCGTCTCCTCCTTCATTTTTCTGCTTCCAATTGCTGATAGCACTTAATACCAGCTTACGCAGCGGAACTGCGGGATGCTTGGGACTGAATTCAAGTTGTGCTAACACCTGCTCCACCTGCTGACCACGAATCATATCTGCAAGCAAACGCATCTTGCGGGGGGATGTAGGATAATTTCTCAGTTTAGCTACTGCTTCCATGGTTGACTATTTCTTGGATTAACCTTCTTTTTTAGAGTGTCCTTTAAACTGGCGGGTTGGCGCAAACTCTCCGAGCTTATGCCCCACCATGAATTCTGTTACGTACACAGGGATGAACTTATTTCCATTGTGTACAGCAAATGTGTGCCCTACAAAATCAGGAGAGATGGTAGAACGACGACTCCAAGTTTTGATAACTCCTTTCTTGGATTTTCCTTCGTTCATGGTCATCACCTTCTTTTCAAGGTGGGTGGCGATGTAAGGGCCTTTTTTAATCGAACGAGCCATATTAGAATTGTTATGTAATTAGATTATTTGTTACCGATTTTGCTACCGTTCTTACGTTGGATAATCAACTTATCACTGGATTTACCAACAGTACGAGTTTTCAAACCACGAGAGTATTGGCCATTTCTAGAGCGAGGTTGACCTCCGGAGGCCTTACCCTCACCACCACCCATCGGGTGATCTACAGGGTTCATCGCTACACCTCGGTTACGAGGACGAATACCTTTCCAACGATTTCGTCCAGCCTTACCCATGCTTTGCAAACTGTGGTCACTGTTACTTACTACACCAACCGTTGCATAACAATCGATAAGCACTTTACGCAACTCACCACTTGGCATTTTCAGAACAGCATATCGATCTTCTTTGTTAGCGAGCTGAGCAGAGGATCCAGCACTACGCGCCAATTTACCACCCTGACCAGGCTGCATTTCAATATTGTGAATATTTGTACCTAGTGGCATGTTACGCATAGGAAGGGCATTACCAACTTCCGGTGCCACATTAAGACCACTCTCCACCTTTGCACCAACTTCTAATCCTTGAGGAGCAAGAATATATCGCTTTTCACCATCAGCAAATACCAACAATGCAATAAAGGCTGTACGGTTAGGATCGTACTGAATGGATTCCACAGTAGCAGCCCCAGCTTTATTACGTTTGAAATCGACAATACGATACTTCTTCTTGTGTCCACCACCACGATAACGCATAGTCAAATGACCAGACGTATTACGTCCACCCGTGCGAGGCTTTGCTTCGATCAAGCTTTTCTCGGGGACATTAGTAGTTACCTCAGCGTAGGCGTTACCAATTCTCCAACGCGTACCGGCAGTAATGGGTTTAAATTTTCTTAATGACATATCTTTTTCTTTTTACTCAACATTTGCGGCTGTTGAAGCCATTCACTTTTGTAATTAAATGGTGGAATACAAATCAATTGTTTCACCCTCAGCAACAGTTACCATTGCTTTTTTATAGGCAGGTTTACGACCTACAATAAAGCCACTCTTTGTGGAACGCGATTTAGTTTTTGCAGGAACTACAGCAGTGTTTACATCCATTACTGTAACACCATAAAAGCTTTCAACGGCTTTTTTGATTTCCAATTTATTGGCTTTACGAGCCACTTTGAAAGCATAGCGACGCAGCTTCTCCTGTTGGCCATTGGCCTTTTCGGTAAGGATGGGCTTGATCAGTACTTCAGAAAGTTTCATTACGCTTGTTTTATGCTGTTAATTAAGCTTCAGTTTTTTCATCGTCGGCGAAAATCTTTGCGGCACTCTCCGTCATCACTAACACCTCAGAGTTCATGATGTCATAGGTATTGATATCACTCAGTAAAACACCCATCACAGAGGGCACGTTACGGATTGACAACTCTACATTATCATTATAGTCCGGAGTAACAAAAAGAGTTTTCTTATCAGATACTTTTAAGTTACCCAAGATCTCCAAGAGTTGCTTAGTCTTTGGCTTTTCCATGTTGATATCCTCAACAACCAGAATTGCGTTATCCTTTGCTTTATAACTAAGTGCGGAAATCTTTGCGAGGTCTTTCACCTTACGGTTTACCTTAATGTCATAGCTGTGAGGCTTAGGACCAAAAATGGTACCACCACCCTTGTACAATGGGTTACGGATATTTCCTTTACGGCTTCCACCTGTTCCTTTTTGCTTATGCAATTTGCGGCTGGCACCCTTTACTTCGGCACGTGTTTTAACCTTGTGCGTACCTTGACGCTGTGCCGCTAAATATTGCTTTACAGCTAAGTAAATCACATGATTGTTCGGTTCAGCACCAAAGATCTCCTCGGGTAATTCCACGGAGCGACCTGTTGCAGTACCTTTTGTATTTAAGACGTCGAGTTTCATGTTGCGTTCAGTTTATGATTGTATTGTACGCGATTATTTTTGAATAAGAACGATGGAACCGTTGTGACCTGGAACAGATCCGCTCACAAGGATGTAATTTTTCTCAGTGAAAACTTTCACCACTTTCAGACCTTTCATTTTCACACGATCATTACCCATACGTCCAGCCATGCGCATTCCTTTCATAACACGGCTAGCATCAGAGGAGTTACCCAATGATCCGGGAGCACGCTGACGGTCATGCTGACCATGCGACTGCTGACCCACACCACTAAAACCATGACGCTTTACAACACCCTGGAATCCTTTACCCTTGGTAGTACCCACAACCTCAACAGTCTCTCCTTCAGAGAAAATGTCTACAGTTACGGTTTCACCCAGATTTTTTTCAATAGAATAATTGCGAAACTCTATAGAGAAACGCTTAGGAGTGGTTTGTGACTTGGAAAAGTGATTAACAGCGGCTTTAGTAGCACGCTTTTCTTTTTTCTCTCCAAAAGATAATTGGAGAGCGCTGTACCCATCAGTCTCTTTGGACTTTACCTGGGTAACTACACAGGGACCCGCCTCGATGATCGTGCAGGGGGTCTGCTTACCAGAGGGATCGAATACACTGGTCATTCCCAGTTTTTTCCCAATAATACCTTTCATGTTCTTTAGGTTTTGTGCCTGCAAGGTTATTGGGACAATCCAAACACGATCGTTTGGACTTCAATCCCCGTTTGCCACCGACCTTTTCCTTTATGGGGAAGTACCGGTAGTAAACAAACCCTGAATGGCTTGTTTTATGTTTAAAAGCCAGCGCTCTTTTATCGGAGTTTTACTTCCGGTTGAGAGATAGCAATTGTTTCAAAAATCAATAATAAGAACTAGTGGGAGTTGCGAATTCCCTTACGCATATTGAAAGCGACTACGCTTTTATTTCTACTTCCACACCGCTAGGCAAATCCAATTTGCTAAGCGCATCAACGGTACGGCTAGTGGAGGTGTAAATATCCAATAGACGCTTATGCGTTGCTAATTGAAACTGCTCACGACTTTTCTTGTTAACGTGAGGAGAACGCAATACAGTGAAAATTTTCGTGCGAGTTGGCAGAGGAATAGGCCCTGTTACAACTGCGCCAGTACTGCGAACAGTTTTAACGATCTTATCTGCAGACTTGTCCACCAGATTATGATCGTAAGATTGCAATTTGATTCGAATGCGCTGCGACATGTGTACGTACCCCTTTTTCTTTAGGGGATGCAAAGGTAAGCGAGAAGTCCGTACCAACCAAATAGTTATACGCTATTTTTTAGGACACTTCGATAATAATT
>CAINBK010000182.1:0-2032 GCA_903846615.1 uncultured Bacteroidota bacterium | reverse complement strand
TATTCAGAGAAAAGAGCATCAGGTACGGCTACAGGGATTACTGGATCTAGGTCTTTCTGATGAGACCTCTTCCTGGCAACTGAAAGAAACAACTTGGTCGCGTCCAAGTAAAAAGGGATTAACTAATGTCCATGCCGAGCTAATTGATCATTATTCAAAGGATCGGTAAGTGGAAAGCCGAGTAATTCAGGCAGCGGGCGCAGTTTTATGGCGCCGACTAAGTGATGAACTCATTCAAGTCGCTTTGATTCATAGACCTCGTTATGACGATTGGTCATTTCCAAAGGGTAAAGTTGAAACAGGCGAGTCTGAAATAAGTTGTGCTTTCCGGGAGGTCCTGGAAGAAACTGGATATGAAACTGTCTTTGGTCCTGAACTGTGCAAGATCGAATACATGGTTGGTGAAGCAACTAAGACAGTTAGATATTGGTCGGCCCAAGCAATTGGTGAAGCAAAAGGTTTTATGGATTTGGAAGAAGTAGACCAAATAATTTGGGTAACTATTGCTGATGCTTATGACAAGCTTTCACGTGAAGGCGACAAAGAGGTCTTAAAGAACTTTGAAAAATTTGGTACCGACACAATTCCGCTCGTTCTTTTACGTCACGGAAAAGCAATTGCTCGAGAAGAATGGGAAGGCGATGATGGTGATCGCCCACTAGCCCAACTAGGACAAATTCAATCAATGCGAATGTTGGCCCGCTATCTTCCTTTTGCAATCACTGAAATTCACACATCAGATGCTGTTCGGTGCTACGAAACTGTTTCACCAATGGCCCGTTCATTATCGTTAGACATGATTTATTGGACTGAACTGAGTGAATATGCATACGAGAAGGATAAGAAAGCAGCGATTAATGTTGTTAATGACATCATTGAAAGTGAAGCTCATGCAGTTGTGTGTGGCCATAACCCGGTAATTCCTGGAATAGTTGCAAACGAAGTACCGACTGTAAGATTTGATCCAGGAGAGGTAGTACCTATGCCTACGTTACCGGCTATCGTCATACCGGTTGTGGTGGTAGCTCCTCTAGTTGTGACTGACTGTAGGGTATCTGTCTCCGAGAATGCTGTTAGGTAGGTTGATGAATCAACACTGCCGTCTGCTTTTAGGAACTGGGCTGAAGTGCCTCCTGATTTTACGAATGATCCTGCTGTTACTGATGAAGTAAAGGTGGCTGCGCCTGTATCTAGTATAGTTAATTTTGTACTTAGTGCTGCATCTGTTGCAGTTTGAAATTCAATTTGTCCATTATCTGCACCTGCTCCGTTATCTATCTGAGAAACTTTTATAGCCGCTAAATCTCCATACCCGTTTGCAAATTTTTGTCTAACGCCTGAGCTTGTCTGGGAAGGATTGTAGAGAGTAAAGATGTCAACAACTGAGTTTGTATTCGCAGATTGTAGTAAAGCACTTACTGCTGTTACACTGCTGCTAAATGTAGCTGCGCCGGAACCACCAATCGTCAATCTATCTGTACTGTTAGTCTGCAAGACTAAATTTCTACCAGAACTATTGTGACCTATATATAATGCAGTATCATTTATATTAAATGTAGTTGTGTAACCGCTTGTAGAGTTTCCCTTGAACTCAAATGTTGCACTACTCCCGGCACCGATGGTTAACGGTGTGGTGTTGTTTGAGTCAATAACGGTTAACCTACTCCCTGGACTTGTCGTCCCGATGCCGACGTTGCCGGAGGTATTATTTAATGTGAATCTCTCTACCCAGCTTGAGCCGTTAAATCCAAAAATTATAAAGCGGCCAACACCTTGCTGCAGTTGTGTATAAGAAGCACCGCTGCCGCCTACCAAGTATACAGATGACCCTTGCTGGACAGTATCGTTTGCACCTTTGCTGATTGTTAGCGTGTCATTGAAATCGCCTCGGCCATTTACTTGAAATTTTACGGTAGGTGTATCAGTGCCAATACCTACATTACCGCCTCCGGAATCACTTCCTTGTAAGATCAAAGAACCGGTAGTAATCTGGTTAGCTATTTCAAATGTATTATTAGGTACATTATATATT
>CAINBK010000181.1:0-2619 GCA_903846615.1 uncultured Bacteroidota bacterium | reverse complement strand
GATATATACGCATCGTGGGACAGGTCTGGAACTTGTTTTTTAATTCTAACGTCAAAGTAATCTACTTGCGTCCTTACTCCCTTTTGTTCACTCCAGGATTCAATAATTGACTGTATACCTCTCATCCCTTGATTAGCTTCCCCTTGATAAAGGTCAAGTACTGCTATGCGAAAGGGGTCCATTTTATTACGGGTGTTCATTTAGCAGCTGCATGCACTTTAACTCCATTGATGTAGGTACTTAGGGTATTGATTTTAAGTAATTCAGCAGGGGAGGCCTTCATCAAATCTTTATCCAGTATTATAAAATCTGCCCATTTCCCTTTTTCCAAACTTCCTTTTTTAGTTTCTTCAAAATTGGCGCGAGCAGCCCAAATTGTCATACCGCGCAAGGCTTCCTCTCTGCTTAGTGCTTCTTTTTTTTGAAAGCCATTCTCTGGCCAACCGGTTGCATCTTGACGTGTTACAGCTGCATAAAAAGTTTTGAAGGGGGAAATATCTTCTACCGGGAAGTCTGTTCCCAATGGAATCCAGCCATTCTGTTTTAGTAAGGTCTGATAGGCATAGGCGTGTTCGATTCGCTCATTGCCGAGTCTTTTTTCTGCCCAGTACATATCTGAAGTGGCGTGTGTAGGTTGGACAGAGGGAATGATTTGGTATTGCCCAAAATAATTGAGGTCATTTGGGTTTACCACCTGCGCGTGCTCTATCCGCCAGCGTAGGTCATCTTCTTTTTTTAGATAACGCGCATAGGTGTTTAAAATGGTTCGATTTCCGCTATCACCTATAGCGTGGGTATTCATTTGCCAACCCCATTTTGCACACCAGCTAGCCACGCTATCAAAATGAGCAGGGTTACTTAATAAAAATCCAAGGTGTCCAGGTCGATCTGTATAGTCTTTCAAAAGACAGGCCCCTCGTGAACCCAGTGCTCCATCTCCATATACTTTAAAACTTCTAACTGTAAGTCGATCCGTTATTAGTTTTCCATTTTTTTCTGCATAGGTGTAGTTATCCGGCTTATCGCTTAGCATTACATAAAGCCGAATACGGAGTGAATCAAGGTCTTGCAATTGCTTTATTTTTTCAACCACAGGGGCGTCTAACCCACAATCGTCTATAGTAGTAAGTCCAACTGCCAGACAGTTTTGTTGTGCTTTTAAAATCGCTTTTCTAAAGTCGTCATCATTAGTAGGGGGGATTATTTTATTTACTATTTCAACCGCATTATCAATTAGAATGCCAGTTGGTTTGCCTTTACTAACGACCACTTCACCGCCAATTATTCTTTCCTTTCCTGTTATACCAGCAAGCGATACTGCTTTTTGATTGGCAATAGCGGCATGCCCATCAATCCGAGTCAGTAGTACAGGTCTATCAGGAAACAATTGATTCAATGATGTCAGATCTGGATAGTTTTTATTTTCCCAATCATTTTGATCCCATCCCTCTCCTAATATCCATCCTGTTGGATTTTCTTTTGAAAACGTTTGAAGTTTTTCTAAAATTTGCTCCCAGCTGGTAGTTCCAACCAGATTAACACGAAGGAGGTTTAATGCATACCCTACAAAATGGGCATGCGCGTCAATAAAGCCAGGATAGATATACTTTCCACCTGCATCTAGTTTTTCAAGAAAGGAATAGTGTGATTCTAAGTTAGCCGCAGCACCCGTTTCAATTATTTTTCCATCTCGTATAGCCATGGCCTCTACCATACTGAAGCTAGAGTCAACTGTGTAGATGTTCGCATTATAAATTAGTAAGTCGGCCCGTTGCTTGGAACAGGAAACAAGGAGACTTAGAATCCCTAGACTGAGGGTTGTTAGTAAAGTGTTTTTCATAGATGTATTTATAGGCCTGCTAAAAATTGCTGATGAATGAAAGAGGCTACTTCTTTGAGATCCCCGGTTTTTTCAAATACGCCCAGTTGTCTATCTGCACCAGTACCCTTCTCAAGAATAGAATGAACTCCCGTAATACGTTCACGACTACCCAACTGATCCAAGACAGGGTCTAAAAAATCAAGTAACTCCTGTATCAAAGCACGCGTATTCACTTCTTCTTCTTTTCCGAAATCAATTAACGAACCCTCTACGCCATAACGACTGGCCCGCCATTTATTTTCATTCAACAAGGCCCGAGAATATTGAATAAAGTTTAAATTTTTTGAGCGTAGCATATAGATACGTGCACAGATGGCCTGAAATAGGGCGGCAATGGTAATGGTTTCGTCTACAGTAAGGGGTATGTCGCAAATCCTAAACTCTACCGTATTAAAATAGGGATGAACGCGTAGGTCCCACCAAATTTTCTTTGCATTATCAATACAATTTGTTTTGATCAACAGTTTTACATAGTTGTCGTAGGCCTCAATACTATCAAAGGCATCTGGTATTCCAGTACGCGGAAATTTATCAAATACCTTGGTGCGGTACGATTTATAGCCAGTTTTTCGTCCCTCCCAAAAAGGCGAATTGGTGCTGAGCGCAAAAATATGTGGCAAAAAATAGCGGGTACTATTTGCGATGTGGTTAGCCATTTCCCGACTCTCCATTCCTACATGTACATGCAGTCCAAAAATGAGATTGCTTCGGGCTGCATCTTGTAATTCGTTGATGAT
>CAINBK010000180.1:0-2421 GCA_903846615.1 uncultured Bacteroidota bacterium | reverse complement strand
TGCTCAATTGCAAGCTAATCCGGGGAAAAGGGTGGTAGTAAACCCTTTGATGTATTTGCGTTATGAAAGATTTATAGACACTGCAGCTAGGGCAATCAAATCGCTTATTAATTGATTATTAAGGCCTAACACTTAAAAAAAAGATTACATAAAATTGTGTTTTGATTAAGAAAGATGCAACCTTTGTAAGACCTTATGCTACAGAAAATTAATATTGTTCCTCGTTGGATCATTTTTTTGATTGATCTCTCAATCTGTAATTTTTCCCTAGTTGTAGCCTATCTGATTGGTCATAATTTGAATTTTAATCTGATCAGTTTACGAGAGTTAAGTTCAAATCTGCTAGTACTCTCAGTTTTGAATACCTTGATTTTTTTCAACTTTAAAACCTATGCTGGCATTGTAAGATATACCGGGGTTCAGGATGCGTTTAGAGTAATCTATTCTTTATTAGTCAGTACGGGTATTTTGGGATTTTTATCACTAGTATCCCTTGCTAATGATAAATCTTTCATTTCATTACCACTGGTAACCTTGATCATTTATGCTATTTTTTCATTTCTAAATCTCATCGCTTACCGGGTATTAATAAAATATGCGTTCAATTATCTCCGGAATTCAAAAATGACTCCGAAGAATGTAATTATCTACGGGGCGGGTGAAGCTGGTTTTGCTACCAAGCGCGTGCTGGATCATGATATTTCTTCTAAGACGCGCGTGGTTGCCTATATCGACGATAATCCTAGAAAAGAAAGTAAGGTAGTGGATGGCGTTCGTATATATGCATACGAGGATTTAGATCAGCTATTGAAATTGTATGATATTGATGAGATTATTATTTCAACATTCTCTGTTCCTGCTACTCGTCGTTCACAACTCATCGAAACTTGTTTAGACCAAAACATTACTGTCTTAGCAGTTCCTCCACTAGACAAATGGATTAATGGGCAGTTCTCAACGCGCCAGCTACAGGCCATACGAATTGAACAGTTATTGGAAAGAGATCCAATAAAGCTCAACCAAGGACAGCTTGATAGGCAAATCACAGGGAAACGTGTGTTAGTAACAGGTGGTGCTGGTTCAATTGGAAGTGAGATTGTTCGTCAGTTATTAAATTTTAATCCTGCTACAATTATAGTGTGCGATCAGGCGGAAACTCCTTTGCACGAATTGGAATTAGAACTCAAGTCAACAAACAAGAATTCTAAACTTGTATTTTTCCTGGGCGATGTGCGTAACAAAGCGCGCATGATGGAACTATTTGAAAGCTTCAGGCCTCAAATAGTTTATCACGCGGCTGCCTACAAGCATGTCCCTATGATGGAGCTTTCACCCTCCGAGGCTTTGTTAACTAATGTAGGCGGAACTCGATTAATTGCAGATTTGTCGCTTCAATTTAAAGCACAGCGTTTTGTAATGGTCTCCACCGATAAAGCGGTTAATCCTACCAATGTGATGGGGGCTTCAAAGCGTTTAGCGGAAATTTATGTGCAATCGCTTAGCAAACGTGAAGGAATCGAAACTCGATTTATCACTACTCGTTTTGGAAATGTGCTAGGTTCAAATGGTTCAGTTGTGCTTCGTTTCAAGGACCAGATTGCTAAGGGAGGTCCCGTAACAGTAACGCATCCAAATATTATCCGGTATTTCATGACTATCCCTGAAGCCAGCCAGTTGGTATTAGAGGCAGGTTCAATGGGAGAGGGCGGTGAGATTTTTGTTTTTGATATGGGAAAACCAGTGCCCATTGTTGATTTGGCCAGGAAGATGATTCGTTTATCCGGGTTAGTTCCAAATATTGATATTGAAATCAAATATACTGGCCTCCGACCTGGGGAAAAACTGTATGAAGAGTTGCTGAGCGACGCCGAAAACACAGTACCCACGCATCACGATAAAATTCTAATTGCTAAAATTCGTGAAGAGAAAATTGAGGGATTGGAAACTCATTTTGAAGAACTCTTTACTTATGCAGGGCAGGCAGGACAATCCATGGCTATGGTATCTAAAATGAAAGAGTTGGTTCCTGAGTTTGTGAGTAATAATTCTGTTTTTGAGCAGTTAGATCAAACAAAAGCCTCAGTTGTACCTATTCATAAAGTAGGTTAGTACGCGTACTTAAAACCTAACTATCTGATTAATAGCCCTCTATATTTGAGGGCTATTTTGTTTATTAATTTTTACAAAATATTAAACAAAAAGAAGCGGCGCCATATTTATTCTGTTTAACTTAGCGTTTCAATTAATTAAACAGGATATGTCTACGGTAGAGTTCAATCAACTTTTGGTCCTTCATGCGGATTTTCTGCGCCCCTTTGCCATTAACCTGACTCGCGACTCGGATGCGGCGGACGATCTTTACCAGGAAACACTTTATAAGGCATTAGCCAATCGTGAAAAGTATAATGCAGGTACTAATAT
>CAINBK010000179.1:0-2462 GCA_903846615.1 uncultured Bacteroidota bacterium | reverse complement strand
TATGGTGACGTTTTATATAATTGGGATGGCCAAAACCTTAGGCAAGGCTCAAGTTCTTATGGTGACATCATTGCAAATTGGGACGGGAAAAATATTCATAAAGGCTCAAGTTCATATGGTGATGTGATATATAATTGGGATGGTAAAAATCTAAGAAAAGGTTCTAGTTCTTATGGTGACGTTTTATATAATTGGGATGGGACAAATATTCGTCAAGGTTCTAGTTCATATGGTGATGTGATTTATAATTATGACGGGAAAAATATTCGCCGAGGCTCAAGTTCTTACGGTGATATAATATATAATACAGACGGAAAGTTCCCAATTGCAATATTGATATACGTAATTGAATAAACAATCCATAATCCAGCGGGTGAACTATGCTAAGCTTACGCCGATACTTTTAAAAACTGTACAGCTATAGCTGGAGATGATTGAGACACTTCAACTACAAATTAGTGATCTTAGCTTAGTGTTGATTGATTATAAGCCTACGTCATTCTTAAAATGAAAAGAATGTTGCTTTCATCAGTTTTGACTAATTATATTATATCTCCGAATCGAACCCTCTTAAATACTGGTCTTTTAAGAGCATTTAATAACTGATTCTTAAAAACATTTTTCTTGCCTCAAAAATGAGTATTTGTACTTAGGAAGTATCGGGGTTAAGTTAGCGCGACTGCTCTGTAGGGTATTGGTATGTTTGCCCACAACTTATCAACTATGTTAATGAGGAATAGTAGTTTTGATACTTTTATTTTATTATGGTTTCTTCTTACAAGTATAAAATTGCTACTTGCTTAAAGTGGTTGTTACCCATTTCTTTTTCGCTCTTATTTTGTACTACTATTTTCTCTCAATCTATTTTCACTTCAACGCTAAATTCAACAGGGGATACTAAAAAGCTATCTGCTACAAGTCCACGTTTCCCAAACTATTTCTTTGAGTGGAGTGTGGGGGAGTCTACGATTATTACCACGAACACGGCTGGTAATTTTCAGGTGACGCATGGTTTACTGCAAGGGTACCTACTAATCGATCCTAAAGTTCCGGGAGCAACAACTTGGTTTCCCGATGAGATCAAAATTTATCCTAACCCTGTAGTTACTGATTTTACGCTTGAGTTGCTTTCAAGTGTAAAGGGAGTTGTTGAGTTCAGCCTATTGGATACTAAAGGAGCTACAATTTTCAGGCGTTCTATAAACTATCAGGGGACGGGCCAAACTGAGCGCTTTAGTATTGGCTACCTGCCTTCTGGTTATTATTTACTACGTGTAACTATGAAGGGGTTCCCTGACGTGGGAGGCTATTTGCTAAAACAGGGCGGCTTTAAAATCATAAAGACCCGATAAACTATACTGGCTATTAAATTACCAATATCGATGAAACACCTGCTAACATTATTATTATCCGTTTTTATTTTTGAAGCGGCTATCCAAGCCCAGGCTCCCCAGCTCCTAAATTACCAAGGGGTGGCGCGTAACGGCTTTGGCAATGCACTTCCTAATCGTCAAATGACGCTTCGGTTGAGCATACGAAATGGCAGCAGCAGTGGTACGGTAGTTTATTCAGAGACTAGGACTGTCACCACAAATGGGGGAGGATTGTATTCTGTACAAATTGGTAGTACTGGCACTAGCGCTACCACGGGTAGTTTAGCCACGATTAACTGGCAAGTAGGCACCAAATTTTTACAAGTGGAGGTTGACCCAGATGCTGGTACCAATTTTGTTGATTTAGGTACAACACAGCTGGTGAGTGTACCCTATGCGATGAGTGCAGGCGTGGCTACTCCAGGGGGCAGTGCTGGTGGAGACTTATCAGGAACCTATCCGAATCCAACCGTTGCTAATAGTGCGATTAATACGATCAAACTAGCTGATGCAGCAGTAACTACACTAAAACTAGCAGACCAGTCAGTCACTACTAGTAAGCTTGCTGATTATTCTGTTACTTCAGCTAAACTAGCTGACCTAAGTGTCACTACCGGAAAGCTTGTAGATGCAAGCGTCACTACTGCAAAAATCGCTGATGCGAATGTTACCACGTCTAAGCTTGCTGATGCTTCTGTGACGGATGCGAAGATTGTAACAGTTGCGGGTTCTAAAGTGACCGGTAACATTGCAGGTAGTGCAGCCAACGTTACGGGCACTGTTGCTGTTGCCAACGGTGGAACAGGTGCTACTACTGCAGCAGCTGCAAGAACTAACCTAGGACTAGGAAACGTAGACAACACAAGTGATTTAAATAAACCCATCAGCACAGCAACACAAGCAGCGCTTGATCTAAAAGAAAATCTCTCAAACAAATCAACGGCAACGACACTTGGAACAAGTGATGAGCTTTATCCCACCCAAAATGCGGTGAAGAGTTATGTGGATGGGCAGATTATAACAAACGCCACTCCCGATGCCACTACAACGGTGAAGGGAAAGGTACAGTTAGCAGGAGACCTAACAGGT
>CAINBK010000178.1:0-3099 GCA_903846615.1 uncultured Bacteroidota bacterium | reverse complement strand
GTGTTTGCGCTAACTGATGGGAAAAATTATGTGTTGCTGCCTGAGGCCAAAGATTATAAGCGAATCGGTGAAGGTGATACTGGTCTTAATACGGGGGGGATGGGTGCTGTAAGTCCGGTCCCTTTTGTAGATGCGGTTCTTTGGGAGAAAATAAAAACACGTGTAGTGGAGCCAACCATAGAGGGATTACAACAAGATGGCATTCCCTATTGTGGTTTCATTTTTATCGGTTTTATGATTGTCAAGGACCAACCGTTTGTGATCGAGTATAACTGTCGCATGGGTGATCCGGAAACTGAAGTGGTAATGCCACGTCTTCAAAGTGATTTGGTTGAATTACTTGCGGCGGCTGCGGCAGGAGAATTAGCGGATTATGTTATCAAAACTGATCCCAGAACTGCTTGTACTGTGGTGGCAGTTAGCGGAGGTTATCCCGAGGATTATAAAAACGGATTTTCTATTGAGGGGCTGGATAAATTGCAGGATTCCTCGCTTGTTTTTCATATGGGAACGCTGCAAAAAGGGGAGGAAATTGTTACTAGTGGTGGCCGCGTTTTAGCAGTAACCGCATTTGGTAATTCAGTGTCGGAAGCTTCTGCTGCAGCTCGCGAAATACAGGACTCCATTCAGTTTGAAGGGAAATACTACCGCCGCGATATTGGATTTGAATTCAAGTGAAACCATAGCCACAACGCTGCAACGATAGCTGCAAGGGCGGTGGTAATGAAAGTAGCGGCAGCGCCCCAGGTAGTCCATATAAAACCAGCAAGAATGCTGGCCGTTAACGCCCCGATACTTTCACAAGAGCTAAAAAAGCCCAGTGCAGTGCCTCTTTCCTCAGGAGCAGACTGATTGCTGACCCATGCTTTGATTACTCCCTCGGTGGCCCCGGCATAAAGACCATAGCATCCAAAAAGAAGAATTAATCCACTAATGTTTGGACTTGTTGCAAATCCGGCATAAACCGCTGCATACAAGAGGAAACCTCCAATAAGTGCAGGTTTATATCCCATTTTATCGGCAAGTGAACCCAACAACGGGGCACTACTTGCATAGATCAGGTTGTAAAAAATATAAACTGCAATGGTTGCTGTGTCTGCATCGAGTTTGATTTGTCCCCAGGTAAACTGCTGTCCTTCCAATAGCGTTCTGGTAAAAAGGATCAGAAAGAAATCAGCGCTATTGAATAAAAGAAATATCCAAAATCCTGGCATGACCTTTCGAAAAGTAGGGGTACTTCTTTTCCAATAGTGGAAGTAGGAAAAGAATCCTTTTCTTTCAGTAATCAGTGGGGGAAATTTTTTCTCGCGAATCAAAAAAGTCATCAACACTGATAGAACTCCTGGAATAAAGGCAAGCAAAAAAAGAGTCTTGTATGCCCCCGGATGAGAGGAAAGATAGACCAGCGCCAACAGCGGGCCTAGCGCAGCTCCGAAAGTGTCCATCCCGCGATGAAATCCAAAAACCCGTCCTCGGTTTTCAGGGCTGGCCTCTTGCGCCAGCATAGCGTCTCTGGCCGCAGTGCGGATTCCTTTTCCCAGCCGGTCAACAGTTCTGACAAAAAACACCGAAAGTATCCCGCTGACCAAGCCCAGCAGGGGTTTTGAAATTGCGCTTAGTAAGTACCCCCATTGCACAAAGGGTAATCGGGCACCCTTCCGGTCACTCCAGGCGCCGAAACTACCCTTGCTAATTCCAGCCATGAAATTGACTACGCCTTCCAACGTGCCAATCAACAGCACGCTAAATCCTATTTGTTTCAGATAGACAGGTATTACCGGATACAGCATTTCGCTGGCCACATCAGCAACCAGGCTTACCAGCGATAAAATCCAAATAGTTCGGGTCAAAATCCGCATACCTGAAGTTACAGTGAAACGTCTTTGAGAAGTTCTCAATTTCACGCACCTTTGTTCTACTACAAAAGGAGCGAAAGCATATGGGACTTTTTAATTGGTTTACGCAAGAGATTGCAATTGACTTGGGCACGGCTAACACGCTCATTATTCACAACGACGAAGTAGTGGTGAATGAGCCTAGCATTGTTGCCTTAAATAGAAATAATCCAAAGGAAGTATTGGCCGTGGGAAAGAAGGCATTGATGATGCATGAAAAAACCCATGAGAGTATTCGTACGGTTCGTCCATTGCGCGATGGTGTAATTGCAGATTTTAATGCAGCGGAATTAATGATTCGCGAGCTGATAAAATTGGTTTATCCAAAACGTCCGTTATTGCCACCCAGTTGGAGAATGATGATTTGTATTCCTTCCTCTATCACTGAAGTAGAGAAGCGTGCGGTGCGAGACAGTGCAGAACAAGCCGGCGCGAAAGAAGTGTATTTGATTCATGAACCAATGGCCGCTGCTTTGGGAATTGGAATTGATGTAGAAGAACCAGTTGGTAATATGATCATCGATATTGGTGGCGGTACAACTGGTATCACGGTAATTGCATTGGCTGGTATTGTGTGTGATCAATCCATTCGTATTGCCGGTGATGAATTCACTGCGGATATCATGGAAGCGTTGCGTCGTTATCATTCCTTGTTGATTGGAGAACGTACAGCAGAGCAAATTAAAATTCAAGTGGGTGCTGCCTTAAAAGAGATTGACAATCCCCCAGATGATTTTGCAGTCAATGGTCGTGACCTGGTTACCGGTATCCCCAAACAAATTATGGTGAGCTATCAGGAGATTGCAGAAGCACTCGATAAAAGCATTTTTAAAATTGAAGAAGCAATTTTGAAAGCGCTTGAGCAAACACCACCGGAACTAGCAGCTGATATTTATCGTCGTGGTTTGTATATCACAGGTGGAGGAGCCTTGCTACGTGGTTTAGATCGCCGATTGAGTAGTAAGATTAAACTGCCAGTTCATATTGCAGACGATCCATTAAAAAGTGTGGTGCGGGGAACTGGAATTGGATTGAAAAATTATGATCGGTATCCATTTATTATGCGTTAAAGGATGCAATTAAAACGGAACTACGTTGCGTAACGTCATCCTATTTATTCGTCGGTATCTCACTTTTTTTACCTTTCTGTTTTTGCAGATTGTATCACTTTGGTTTTTGTACAGTTTCAACCAATTTCATCAAG
>CAINBK010000177.1:0-7232 GCA_903846615.1 uncultured Bacteroidota bacterium | reverse complement strand
TTTCATTGACTTTAGCACATTCTTCATTCTCATACTCTCCAAATTCCATTAATGTGATGGGCGCATCTTTTTTCCCAACAAAAATCTCACGCGGTTCAATGATTATAATATCGTCTTTTTTGAAAGCCATTTTTATCTATTTAAAAGGACCGTTATTTAATTATAAAGTATAACAAGGATTGGCCCAAGGTGTTGACATTTTTTCAGGTTTTTTATCTTGTAAACGCCTGTAAGTCAACCGGCTGAAGTTAGGGTATTTTACCCTCAAGGCTACTGACATTCGTATTTTTTAACAATAATTATACAATTAATTGATTAGCAAGTATTTAAAAGAAAATCTTTGAGGATTTAAACAATCATTCACTACAATTTTGCACCCACGTTGAGACACTTATGTAGAAGCATCAGCTAAAATAAATCAAAATAACTCAACAAGAATCAAGCCTATCTTAAATAGCGGCCTTATCCAATACCTCATTCCTAAAAACAACCGTGTTATCAAAAACATCCACCAATACTGGCTTTGACTTATCAATTTCTCCAGCAACTATTTTTTTGCTTAAGGAATTGACAATCTCTTTTTGCAAAAGCCTCTTCAGTGGTCTTGCCCCCATTTGAAGATCATAGCCTTGTTCTGATAGGTAACGTAATGCATATTCACTGAATCTTAGTTCAATTCCAGTTGCAGCTAGCAACTGCTTTAATCCATTTAACTGAATTTTTAAAACCCCAATAAGTTCTTTAGGAAGTAGAGGTTGAAACAATATGATCTCATCCACCCTATTTAAAAATTCAGGTCTGATTGTACTTCGTAATAACTGCATTACCTGCTCCTTTGCGCACTCCGTAACTGATGAAAGTGTTTTTTCTGTAACCCCTTCAAAAGCCTCCATGATCAACTCACTCCCCAGATTACTCGTCATAATGACAATTGTATTCTTGAAGTTTACTACCCTACCCTTGTTATCGGTCAGACGTCCCTCATCAAGTACTTGTAATAATATATTCCAAACATCAGGGTGCGCCTTTTCAATTTCATCCAACAACACAACACTGTATGGCTTTCTTCTTACGGCCTCTGTTAATTGCCCGCCCTCCTCATACCCCACATAACCTGGAGGAGCACCCACCAATCGACTTACAGAATGTTTCTCCTGGTACTCGCTCATATCAATACGGGTAAGCATTGATTCGTCATCAAATAAAAAGTGTGCCAGTGATTTAGCTAATTCAGTTTTCCCCACACCAGTTGTACCCAAAAAAATAAAAGAACCAATGGGTCTCTTTGGATCTTGTAAGCCAGCACGGCTTCGGCGGATAGCATCTGATACTGCAGTGATAGCTTCCTCCTGCCCTACTACACGTTCATGCAAATGATCCTCCAGTGATATCAGTCGATCTTTTTCCGATTGAAGCATTTTAGCGACAGGTATACCTGTCGCTTTTGCTACAGATTCAGCAATATCCTCCGCATCCACTTCCTCTTTTAGTAACCTTTTCTCCGTTTCCTGTGATAGCTGATCACTAAGTCGGGTTACTAAATTTTCCTCCTCTTTTATTTTTCCATATCGGATTTCGGCAACTTTACCATAATCACCTTCCCGCTCAGCTCTCTCTGCTTCCTGTTTCAACTGCTCGATAGTCAACTTTGCCTTTTGCAACTGATCTACTAAATCCTTTTCTGCAACCCATTTAGCCTTAAGCGTATCTCGTTGTACAGCCAGATTAGCAATTTCAGTATTTAACTCTTTCAACTTAGTTTCATCATTCTCTCGCTTGATCGCTTCACGCTCAATTTCAAGCTGGCGGATCTGGCGCTCTAATGAATCCAGCTCCTCAGGCATCGAGTTCATTTCTAAACGCAGTTTTGCAGCACTCTCATCAATTAGATCAATAGCCTTATCCGGTAAAAATCGATCGGTAATATAACGGTGAGACAATTCAACTGCTGCAATAATTGCCTCATCTTTTATCCGAACATGGTGGTGCGTTTCATAACGATCCTTCAATCCACGTAAAATGGAAATAGCATCTTCTGTATTGGGTTCCTCAATGATAACTTTTTGAAATCGACGTTCCAGCGCCTTATCTTTCTCAAAATATTTTTGATATTCATTTAAAGTTGTGGCACCTACAGCACGAAGTTCCCCGCGTGATAATGCAGGCTTTAAAATATTGGCTGCATCCATTGCACCCTCTCCACCTCCCGCTCCTACCAACGTATGTATCTCATCGATAAAAAGAATAATATCCCCATTTGAATCTCCCACTTCTTTAACCACCGCCTTCAGTCTTTCCTCAAACTCCCCTTTATACTTGGCACCTGCAATTAACAGACCCATATCCAACGCATATATTACCTTAGACTTAAGATTCTCAGGAACATCTCCATTGATAATACGATGGGCAATTCCCTCCGCAATAGCTGTTTTACCTACACCAGGTTCTCCAACTAAAATGGGATTATTCTTTGTACGACGCGATAAAATATGAAGGGTTCTTCTGATTTCCTCATCTCGCCCAATTACAGGATCCAACTTTCCCTGCCGGGCAAAATCATTCAAGTTTTTAGCATATTTCGATAATGCATTGAATTGCTGTGATTGTGTCGAAGAAGTAACCTTTTCTCCTTTACGTAATTCCTTTATGGAAGTAATAAGATCCCCTTCCGTTAATCCCGCATTTTTTAAAAGCTTCCCAACTACGTCATCGCCCTGAACAGAAGCAAGTAGCAGGTGCTCAGGCGTAACAAACTCGTCCTTGAATAGTTGCAGACAAGACCCAGTTCTTAATAGTAGCGTGTTTGCTTCACGGCTGATTTGCTGTGCAGCTTCCCCACTTACGCGAGGTAGCGTAGCTAACAACTCCTCTAACTTTTTCGCCACAATGGTAAGAGTTACATTATTCTTCTTTAACAAATACTCAATAGGCGTATCAGGCGCTTCAATCAATGCCTTCAAAATATGAGCGGGCTCAATGGACGGAGCTTGCGCATTGAAAGCTAATTGTTGCGCTTGCTGTATTATTTCAGCAGCCTTTACCGTGTAATTTCCAAGATTCATAATTGCATGATTTAAGTTCAGCAAAACAACCGATGGGTTTCACCACATGAATACCCATCAAAAATCATTCAGCTTAAGAATTCCAAGGCAAGAAGAGTAACTTTGTCATAATAATGTATGAAATACTGCATGAAAGTCAGCATGATCCTTATCAGCCTGCTATTATTACAGACCCAATCTGATGGTCATACCCCAACTGATTGTCCCGTACTGCTGGTAAAGATTGAATCAAAGCAGGCTGTAATTAACGTTTAGAAATATAGTAGATCCAGCGTGAGTATCATTGAAAAACATACCGCAATTGTAAAAAAAGCAGCCAGCGACTTAGGTTTTGAATATTGCGGGGTTGCAAAAGCAAAAAGACTGGAAGAAGACGAGCGAAGACTAGCCGACTGGCTCAACAAAGGGTTCCAGGGTCAAATGCATTATATGGAGAATTACTTTGATCTCCGAGTTGACCCCACCAGACTTGTTCCAGGAGCCCAATCTGTAATCACCTTATTATTTAATTATTATCCTGCCGAGCAACAAGAGTCAACAGCTCCCAGAATTTCAAAGTATGCATTTGGAAAGGATTACCATACCGTAATAAAAGAAAAACTTCATGCCTTTTTATTTGATCTCAGAGAGAAAATCGGCAATATAGACGGGAGAGGATTTGTAGATTCAGCACCCGTGCTGGAGCGAGCATGGGCAAGAGAAGCTGGGTTGGGATGGATTGGGAAAAATGGAAACCTGATTAACAAAAATGCAGGTTCATTTTATTTCATAGCTACACTGATCACAGATTTAGTATTAGTACCTGACAATCCATTCACCAAGGACTACTGCGGTACCTGTAACCGATGTGTTGAGTCTTGCCCGACAGCCGCCATACTTCCTGAAAAAGTAATTGATGCCAGTCGATGCATTTCCTATTATACGATAGAATTAAAGTCTCATCTCAAGCCTTCTTTAGAAAAAGGACAAATGGAAGGATGGCTATTTGGCTGTGATACCTGTCAGGATGTTTGCCCCTGGAATCGGTTTAGCAAGCCACACACAACCAATCAATTTAAACCCATACCTGAGATACTAACTCTTAATACCAGTCAATGGGAAGAGATGACAGAAGAGACATTCAAAAAAATATTTAGCAACTCACCATTGCAACGAACCCGTTTCAGTGGAATTCGAAGGAACCTGCAATTACTAAAAGAGACTGAATAAAATGTAAGTTCTGCAACACTAAACGCCAACTACTCTAGCTTTTCTTTCAATTGATGCAATTCGCTTTCTAATGCGGCACCAAATCTGGACTCAACCAGCAAACTTGAAAATTTCTCCCAGGGATACCAATCAAAATAAAAATCGTAATACCGTTGAACTGAACAGCTAGTATTAACTGGCCCTTTCAATATCCGATATCCAGCTGCCATTTGGATAGCAGAGGTACTTTTGATCAGCAAATGCAAGGTACTATCTGACTGTGCATGAATAGACGTTGGTGTGCCAGCAGGAAGAACCGCCTCCCAATAGTCAGCAAGCTTTAACACTAAACTTACTGAATCTGGATTCGCATGAATATCAATGGCTCTTGATACGCGTATATGGCTGGGAAAAAAAGAAGAGATAAGGGTTACTAACAAAAACAAGGCCCCAAAACTTACTAGCATCAACAATATAATTCGTTTCATTTTACTTCAATTACTCCCACCGAATCAACCGGCTTGTCAAAAAATAAATTAATGCCGTCCACCCCATCAACATACCGATTTCCGTTCCACAGGATAAAAAGGACTCCCCTTCAAAAGAAATTTTCCGAAGCGCATCATTGAAGTGACGAAGAGGCAATACGGCACTTATTTGCTGAATCCAACGCGGAAATACATCAACCGGAAAAAATGTGCCTGATAAAATAAGTTGAGGAAGTGCAAAAAGATTAATGAGTAGCGGGATAGACGAATCTGCTTTCGCTACACTACTGATTAAGAGTCCAGCTCCCATGAGCAAGAAAAGCATCAAGACTGTCAGCAATAAGATAGATAAAAAAGTTAACGCACCACTACTCAATGTGAAGTCCATCACCCAATGTCCAAAAGCAATTAATACAGTTACACTCACCAACTGAAAAAACAAACGGCTAATTCCAATTCCAATTAGAATATTAATTCTACGAATTGGAGTAGCAAAAAATCGCTTCAGTACCAACTGCTCCCGAAGGCCGTAAAATGTGAATGCAATACCAAAAAGCGTTGAGAATAAAATTGAAAAACCAATTTGACCTGGAAGTACAAAATCAATGGGCCTGTAAGGTCTAACTTCTTCAATCTGGGGTGGAAGCAATTGCACTTTTTTAGCGCTACTGGATTGCGCAGCATCCTGTTGAAGCGCTAAGTAATCTAATTGTTGCAAAAAACCTCCCAGCGTATTGCTACTGGCAGTAGTAGTATAAAATTGCACAGCAACACCGCCCTGTGCTGCAGTAGACTCCGATTGTTGAATACGTAATACCCCTGTCAATTTACCACGAAGCAATGCTTGTCTTAAAGATGCACTATCAGAGAAATGTACAATTTTAATAAAGGGATTTTTAGCAAGGGTTTGGTAAAAAAAATGTGAGGTATCACTACCCTCTTGGATAGCAATGCTGTATTGTATTCCCTTATCTTGTCGAAAAGCACCAAAAATCAGTACAAACAAGATTGGAAATGCAATGCTAAAAACCAAAGCACTTGGGTTGGCAAGTATTGCCTGAAAACTCGCCTTGATAATGGCCAGCATAGCGCGAGATTGACTATATGCAACGAGATCTTTTGATGCCATGAAAACAAATGTATCTCAATTTTAAGGATATTTGAACCGCATGAATCTTGTCTACTTGTTAACAGGTTCCAATCTTGGGAATCGAGTTGAAAATTTAAATAAAGCAACCCAGCTGATCACTGAGAGAGCAGGAAAGTTAGTAGCCTGTTCAAAATTTTACCAAACAAGCCCCTGGGGGCCTCTCGAGCAACCAGACTTCCTGAATCAAGCAGTAGCATTAGACGCATTTCTAGAACCGCAACAGTTAATGGAGCTGCTGCTGGGCATTGAAGAAGAGATGGGACGAATAAGAAGTAAAAAATATGGTCCCCGGAACATCGATATCGACATACTTTTTTATGGCAATAAAGTCATGAAAACTTCTTTAATACAACTACCACACCCGGAAGTGCATAACCGTCGTTTTGCCCTGACCCCGCTGGCAGAGATTGCAGCCGCATTTATAGACCCGGTGAGCGGTAAATCCATTAGCAAACTACTTTCTGACTGCCAAGACCCGGGAACAGTCTTGCAATTCAATTAAATTGCAGGCAGCAAATGAAATATCAGTTTATTACTATAGAGGGAAATATTGGAGCGGGGAAAACTACTCTTGCTCAACTGCTAAGCAGACATTACAAAGCCCGGCTGATCTTGGAAGAATTTGCGGACAATCCTTTTCTTCCAAAATTTTACGAACAACCTGCGCAATATGCTTTTCCAGTTGAATTATTCTTTATGGCAGAGCGATTTAAGCAGTTAAAAGAGCTCCTGCACCAACAAGATCTGTTTCAACAAATCACTATCTCTGATTACTTATTTACTAAGTGCCTTTTGTTTGCCAAAGTAACCCTTCCCGCAGATGAATACCGACTTTATCAGCGGCTTTTTGAAATTATCCATCAACAATTAATTCAGCCCGATTTATTAGTCTATCTGCATGCCCCAGTTGACCGATTACAAGCAAACATTAAAAAAAGAAATCGAGCTTACGAACAAAATATTTCAGACGATTATCTACAACAAATACAGGAAACCTACACTCACTATCTTCGCCAACAACCAACCAGAACGCTCTTTGTAGATGTAACCCATGCAGACTTTCTAAATAACGATTCGCACCTACAAACACTCATAACAGCACTGGATAAAGAATACGAACCCGGAATTCACTATATTGAACTTGCATGAAAATTTGGCGTCAAATCCCCTACTTATCGCAACCCGTAATCAATACGGAATTCACTTCTTATATCGTAGCACGCATTTTATTTATTGCAGGCCTAAGAATGACTCCTGTATTATTGGGTTGGCGGCTCTATGAGATTACTGGAAGTAAATTGGCGTTGGGAATGCTTGGCTTATCTGAAGTAATTCCTGCCATTG
>CAINBK010000176.1:0-1977 GCA_903846615.1 uncultured Bacteroidota bacterium | reverse complement strand
TTTTGGAAAGTAAAATTAACCGCCATTGATTTTTTATCGACTCCCAGCTTATCGCTTTCGAATATATCAAAGAGTTTGATATCCTGCAGGCTTTCGATTCGGATCTTTTGCACAGCGGATTGAATCTGTTCCCATGTTAAACTACGAGGTGCAATCAGTGCCAGGTCTCGTTGTACAGCTGGAAAGCGTGGTATTTCGCGAATTACAGACCGCTGCTCATTGAATTGTAGTGCTAAATAATCCCAGTTGAGTTCAGCAAAGAATACAGGTTGTTTGATCCCCATTTTCTCCAGCCATTTTGGGGACACTTCTCCACCAAATCCTACCATTTTTTTAGAATCAGACCAGGTGATTCCAAAACTCAGCGTTTCTGTAGCCTCCATCTCTTGCGATGTGATCTTAAGTCCTAGTCCTTTTATCAATGCGTCCACGGCACCTTTGAGTGTGTAGAAGTCTGCTGCAGTGGCTGTTTGTTTCCAACTGCTTTCATTTTTTTGTCCGGTAATTACCAAACAGCAGCGCTCCAATTCTTGAAACTGATCCTTTTCCGAACGGTTATAGATTTTCCCAAATTCGAACAAACGAAGATTTAGATTTCGGTGGTTCAGGTTGTGCGCTATCACTTCCAATGCCGTTTCCAGCATGCCAGGACGTAAACAATTTAGCGTTGCACTAAGACTGTTGATCATGGTGACTAATCCTCCACTGTTATTGTAGTAAGCAGCATTGGTAATTGAATTAGTCATCATCTCCTGAAATCCCATTCCTGCAAGTTGGTTTGCAATTTTTTCTTTTACCGTTGCCTTCCATCCTTCCGGATCGATAGCAGGAGATAATTTGATCTGTGTGGGTATTTCAATATTGTCAAGACCGTCAATACGAATGATCTCCTCTACAATATCAGCCTGCATACTGATATCCGTTTTATGTGTGGGTACGGCTACTTCAAAAGAGTCCGCATCTTCTCTTCGCCATTCAAATTCGAGACTAGTTAAAATATTTTTTACAGCAGTGGCCGAGTATTGTTTGCCACTTAGTTTGTGTAGCATTGACCAGCGAACTACTACTGTTTTTTTAGGTTGAGGAGCAGGGTAGCAATCGATTAAAGCCCCCACAACGGTGCCTCCTGCAATTTCTTTGATTAACTGAACGGCTCTCTCCAAGACGCGAACCGTGGCTTCTATATCGGTTCCTTTTTCAAATCGGGTAGCTGCATCCGTACGCAGTCCGTGTCTGAACGAAGTTTTACGAATATTGATTCCATCAAAGAATGCACTTTCAATAAATAGGGAACGAGTTGATTCTTTTACACCACTCTGAAGCCCTCCAAAAACACCTGCTATACACATCCCTTCCTTTGCATTACAAATCATTAAATCTTCCTGATCCAATTTTCGGGAATTCCCATCCAGTGTAATGAAGGGGGTGCCTGTTGGCAAATTTTTTATAATCACCTGCTTTCCCTCAATTGTATCTAAATCAAATGCATGAAGTGGTTGTCCTGTTTCATGCTGGATATAATTGGTTATGTCTACTATGTTATTAATTGGACGAACCCCAATAGCCTTTAATCTTTGTTGCAACCAAGCGGGTGATGGTTCAACTTTTATACCCTCAATAGAAATTCCTGTGTAGCGAGGACAGGCTTTGGTGTTTTCAATAGTTACCTGTACCGGTCCTGATTTTCCAGCTTTATCCAATGGTGTAGTAGCTGGAAACAGCGGGGTAATATTTTTTTTCTCGTGATGGTTAATATACGCGCAAACATCACGGGCTACTCCCCAATGACTCATGGCATCCATGCGATTGGGAGTCAGACCGATTTCGTAAATGATATCGTCGTATAAATTGAAGTAATCAGGAGCGGGTGTGCCAGGCACTGCAGTAGTGTCCAACACTAAAATTCCTGCATGACTTTCCCCCAAGCCAATTTCATCTTCAGCGCAGATCATTCCTTGACTTTCTTCTCCTCTAATC
>CAINBK010000175.1:0-7119 GCA_903846615.1 uncultured Bacteroidota bacterium | reverse complement strand
GTGTACCGAGAGTTTGCTCCTCCCACTGGTATCGATCTTTATACCAACAATTTGAATAAATGGATTTATCGTGTAAGACCTCGTTATAATTCCGAGTACTTGTACAATGTTGATGAGCTAAACCGTTTGGGAGCATTCGCCCCAGATTATATCACCAAAGAATGCTGGTTCTCCAAACCTTAATCAAACTGCTAAACTGCAACTTATGCAACTAAATATCTTTTCTAAACTAATTATTACTGCTTTATCTGGCGTAGTGTTACTTAGCTCTTGTCAAAAATCCTTTGATAAAAAGCTAGCAGCAGACTACTATACGGGTAGCGGGTCGACAATTCAAGCGTTTATTGGTACCGTAGGTGCCAGCCGTAATTATGTATATGTTGACGGAAAACCTGTAAATGGTTCTGCCCTGACAACCGGAAACGTATTTCCTGCTACAGGATATGGTTATGGAGTAACCAGCGGACTTCGCAACATGATGGTAAGAGATACCCTTTCTACTACCACTCAACCGCAACTGTCCTTTGCTCAGAATTTTGAAATTGGAGGTAATTACACGGTTTTCACTTACGACACCATTACCGCTCCAAAGCAAAAAACAGTTACAACAAAGGTTGTTATACCTACAGACACTACTTGCCGTGTACGCTTTGCAAATTTTGCTTACAATGGCTTAGCAGTAACGCCTGCTGTTGATATTGTTTCCCTCGGTAAAAATGAGGTGGTTGCCACCAATTTGCAGTATACTGATGTTACAGAGTTTGTTGTACACCCTACCCGGATAGGTACAGAGGCTTTCCAAGTTAGATTAGCCGGCACAAGCACTGTGCTAGCTACCTCAACCATTTCTACCCTGATACCGCAAAGAAGCTATACGGTTGTATATCGTGGTTCTCATCGTGCTACAAGTGGAACTAGTATCCGCGCAGTAAGTGTGTTTTTGAATTATTAATCAAGTTATTCTTCCTTGATAAAAAAAGCCGTACAAATTGTACGGCTTTTTTTTTGCTTCAGGATAGTAAAAAAGATCAAGCAAAAAACGCATAGCTGAGTAGAATGGCTGTAATAACACCCACTAAATCGGCCAACAACATCGACCCAATTGCATAACGTGTATTTCGAATATTCACTGAGCCAAAGTAAACGGCAACAACATAAAAAGTAGTATCAGAAGAACCCTGAAGAACGGAAGCTAGGCGTCCTGCAAAAGAATCAGAGCCATATGTTTTCATCGTATCTAGCATCATCCCACGCGCTCCACTCCCACTCAATGGCTTGATTATGGCAGTAGGTAACCCATCTACAAAACGCGTATCTAAACCAGTCAGCGAGAACAGAAATTTAATACCGTTTATCAAATAATCAAAGCTTCCACTAGAACGAAGCAAACTGATGGCCACCAACATACCAACGATATAAGGGATAATTCGAATGGCCGTTTCAAAACCTCCTTTAGCCCCCTCTACGAATGCATCAAACACATCAATTTTTTTATATAGCCCTCCCAGAACAATGGCCACAAAAATGAATAATATAATTCCGTTACTTAATTGAGAAGAGAAAAGTTGAGAGGCTGTTGCATCCAAACGCATCACATAGCTAACCAGCAAAGCAATCAGCGCAGTTATACCTCCCACCCAACCTATGATGACCGGTTGAAAAAGATTGATTTTTTGTCTCCAGGAAACAATAAAAAGTGCAGCCATTGTTGCTGCAAAAGTGGCAATCATACAGGGTATGAATATGTCGGTGGGATCTGCTGCGCCCAGACCAGAACGATACGCTATAATTGTTACAGGGATCAAGGTCAGGCCAGAAGCATGCAATGCTAAAAACATCAACTGTGCATTGCTGGCTACATTTTTATTAGGATTAAGCTCCTGCAGGCTCTCCATGGCTTTAAGACCAAAAGGAGTGGCAGCATTGTCTAGATTGAGCAGGTTTGCAGAGAAATTCATCATCATATGCCCCGTGGCAGGGTGTCCTTTGGGAACTTCAGGGAATATCCTGGAAAAGAAAGGCCAAATCAATCTGGAAAGGAGCCGAACGCCCCCAGCCTTTTCAGCAATGGACAGAAACCCCATAAACAAGGCCAATATTCCAACTAGGGGTAAAATAATATCTAAGAATGCATTCTTGGCGGTTTCTATTACTCCATCTACTTTACGCACCAATCGCGATTGAATGCCGCTAAAACTAAGCACTTCTAAATGTGAATATTGTCTTTTGAAATTAGCTATCGAATCAGGCTGTCGAAGATCATGTAATAAAACCGTAGCTTTTGCAGGCTCAGTAGTTGGATAGTAGCCATATTCAGCTAAAAAAGTAGGATAGTTTGAGGATAAACCCAGATGCGTTGGACTACCCACTGATACGTAATAAGTAGAGTCATACCGATCAGAAGATTTACCTGTGATCATACGTACAAAGATCTTTTGATCACCATTCAGCAAGCGGGTTCCCCCTACTAAAAAGGCAATAAGGACAAAAGCTGCCCAAATTCTGGCTAAAGTCATAGTTACAATTGTTCCGTTGAAGATAGGAAAATCAAGTTGCTGGTTCCAAATAGAAGAGTGATTTCCTTTACTTTTGCAACCGCTCAAATAAACGGCAGCACAACTACTATTATGGCACTACAAGCTGGAATTGTTGGTTTACCCAATGTCGGGAAAAGTACCCTCTTCAATGCTGTTAGCAATAGCGCAAAAGCACAGGCAAGCAATTACCGGTTTTGCACTATAGACCCCAATGTGGGTTTGGTAGATGTACCAGATAATCGTCTTAATCAATTAGCAGCACTGGTACAACCCCAAAAAGTAATTCCTACCCAAATTGAAATTGTAGACATTGCCGGACTTGTTCGCGGTGCCAGCAAAGGAGAAGGATTAGGAAATAAATTCTTGGGGAACATACGGGAGGTGGATGCAATCATTCATGTGATACGTTGTTTTGAGGACGAGAACATCTTAAGAGATGAAGGAGCCATCAACCCAGTGGGCGATAAAGACATTATTGATACTGAATTACAATTAAAGGATCTGGAGAGTGTAGAAAAAAAGATTCAAAAGACAGAAAAGCTGGTACGCGTAGATCCGAAGTTAAAGGGCGAACTGGATGTGTTATTACGCTGTAAGGATCAATTAGAACAAGGGAAAAGTATAAGAGGGCTTCAGATAAGCAAGGAGGAAAAAGTAGCAATTGCAGATCTTTTTCTGCTTACAGAGAAACCAGTATTATACGTAGCCAATGTGGACGAAGCTTCCATGCATACGGGCAATCGATTTTCAAAAGCCCTTCAAGAAGCGATTCAGCATGAAAACGCAGAAATGATTATCATGAATAACTCCATTGAAGCGCAGATTGCAGAAATGGAAGAGTTGGCTGACAAGCATCTATTCATGGAAGAATATTCAATGAAGGAGCCAGCACTGGATCGGCTAATTCATAGCGCCTATAAATTACTTAATCTCTATACCTACTTTACTGCCGGTGTGCAAGAGGTCAGAGCATGGACCATACAACAAGGCTGGAAGGCTCCGCAAGCTGCCGGAGTAATACATACTGATTTTGAAAAGGGCTTTATAAAAGCAGAGGTTATTGCTTTCCAGGACTACATTCAATATGGCTCAGAAGCAGCCTGCCGTGAAGCAGGAAAACTAAGAATTGAGGGAAAAGAATATATAGTTAAAGACGGAGATGTGATGCATTTCCGATTTAATGTTTAACTAAAGGTTTAGGCTTTTATATACTGAAAATGAATTGATTATTCTTTTTCAGCAAGTCCAGCCATCATGTATTCCCTATTTAATCGAGCAATATTTTCTATAGAAATCCCCTTAGGACATACAGCCTCACAAGCACCTGTATTCGTACAAGCTCCAAAGCCTTCTTTATCCATTTGGGCCACCATATTTAAGGCACGCTTTTTCTTTTCAGGATTTCCTTGCGGAAGCAGGGCCAAATGAGACACCTTCGCAGATACAAATAACATGGCCGAGGAATTTTTACAAGCAGCTACACAAGCCCCACATCCAATACAGGCGGCTGCTGCAAAAGCGGAATCAGCCTTCTCCTTTTCTACAGGGATTGCATTGGCATCTACAGCATTTCCGGTGTTGACTGAAATATAACCGCCAGCCTGAATGATCCGATCAAAAGCACTTCGATCCACCATCAAGTCTTTCACTACTGGGAAAGAATTAGCCCTCCAGGGTTCAACCACAATGGTGTCACCATCCTTGTAGGCACGCATATGCAGCTGACAGGTTGTATTATTTTGCCAAGGACCGTGAGGACGACCATTGATATACATGGAACACATTCCACAAATCCCTTCACGACAATCGTGGTCAAAGGCAATTGGTTCTTTCCCCTCTTTGATTAATTTTTCATTCAGCACATCGATCATTTCTAAAAATGACATTTCAGATGAAATACCCTCTACAGGATAAGTTTCAAAATGTCCACTATCCGAGGCATTTTTCTGGCGCCATACTTTTAACGTCAGATTCATGGTATAATGTTGCATAGAAATAAATTCAATTAATGAGTTGATAAATTATTTATAGCTACGTTGAGAAGGTTTGGCTACTTCAAATTGAAGCGCCTCCTTATGTAATTGCCATTGACTATCGCCTTTGTATTCCCAAGCAGCTACATAGGCATACCCTTCATCATCCCGTTTTGCCTCTCCTTCCTCCGTTTGACTCTCCTCTCGAAAGTGACCGCCACAACTTTCTTTTCTGTCCAATGCATCTTGACACATCAATTCGCCTAACTCAATAAAATCTGCCACACGCCCAGCTTTATCAAGCTCAGGATTCATTTGATCGCTTCCACCCGGAATTCGAACATCAGACCAGAACTCGGCCTTCAATTGACGAATAGCCGCAATAGCATCTTTCAAACCCTTTTCATCACGCGCCATACCACATTTATCCCACATAATTTTACCCAATCGCTTATGGAAACTCTCAACCGTCTGTTTCCCTTGAATGGAGAGCAAACGATTGATACGCTCTGCTGCTTGCTTCTCCGCTTCCTCAAAAGCCGGGTGTGAGGTAGGAATGGGTTTTGTTGCAATTTCATCAGCCAGATAATTTCCGATTGTATAAGGAATTACAAAGTAACCATCCGCCAACCCTTGCATCAAGGCAGAGGCGCCCAGACGATTAGCACCATGATCACTGAAGTTAGCTTCTCCTAATGCGTACAATCCTTTTACCGAAGTCATCAATTCATAATCCACCCAAAGTCCTCCCATCGTATAGTGTACTGCGGGATAAATACGCATCGGCACTTCGTAAGGATTTTCACCCGTGATTTTTTCATACATGTCAAAAAGATTCCCATATTCTTCTTTTACCACTTCCTTACCTAAATTGACAAGTGTTTCAGTATCAGGATTAGCAATACCTAATTTATTGGCTTCTGCTTTTCCGTATTTGTTAATGAGATTGAATTTGAAATCGAGGTAAACCGCCTGCCCGGTGGTACCAACTCCAAATCCTGCGTCGCAACGTTCTTTTGCCGCTCGGGAGGCTACATCACGGGGAACCAAATTTCCAAAAGCAGGGTATCGTCTTTCGAGGAAATAATCTCTTTCTTCCTCAGGAATGTCATTTGGAGCGCGTTTGTCTCCTTTCAAAGCAGGCACCCAAATTCGACCATCATTTCGAAGCGACTCAGACATGAGCGTAAGTTTGGATTGATGGTCGCCACTTACTGGAATACAAGTGGGATGAATTTGGGTAAAGCATGGATTTCCAAAATAGGCTCCTTTTTTATGAGCTTTCCAAGCTGCAGTAACATTACTACCCATCGCATTAGTAGAAAGATAAAAAACGTTACCATAGCCTCCGGTACACAATAAGACTGCATGACCAAAATGTCTCTCTAGTTCGCCCGTAACCAAATTGCGACAAATAATACCCCGCGCCTTTCCATCAACAACCACCACATCCAACATTTCATGTCGTGTATACATCGTCACCTTTCCTAAAGCCACTTGTCTTTCTAAGGCTTGATAAGCTCCTATCAACAGCTGCTGACCAGTTTGTCCAGCTGCATAAAATGTTCTCTTCACTTGCGTGCCACCAAATGAACGGTTGTTTAACAACCCCCCATATTCACGTGCAAAAGGCACCCCCTGTGCTACACATTGGTCAATGATATTAACACTCACTTCAGCCAAGCGATGCACGTTAGCCTCCCGAGCGCGGTAATCACCCCCTTTGATTGTATCATAGAAAAGTCGAAAAACAGAGTCTCCATCATTTTGGTAATTCTTTGCAGCATTAATACCCCCTTGCGCAGCAATAGAGTGCGCACGCCTGGGGGAATCCTGAAAACAAAAAGCTTTTACTTGATATCCTAGTTCACCGAGTGAAGCTGCGGCAGAAGCGCCCGCAAGTCCGGTACCCACTACAATAACCTCAAGCTTTCTTTTGTTAGCCGGATTAACCAGCTTACAGTGACCTTTATAATCAGTCCATTTGTGTTCGAGTGAACCAGCTGGTATTTTAGAATCAATCATAGAAAAGTATTACTAGATTAATAGAATTATTTCACCCAACCTGCGTACATACTAATGGGCATCAATGCAAATGCCAATGAAACCAATATTGAAAATGCTGTACCGGTACTTTCAATAATTTTCAAATAACGGGGATTGCTGACTCCCAAAGTCCTGAAAGCACTTTGAAAACCATGCATCAAATGCCAGGCCAGAGAAAGACAGCCAATTGAGTAAAGAACAACAACAGGGAGATTTCCTTGAAAAACACTTAACATTTCGCCATACAAGTTGTGATACTCTTTTCCATCAATCATTACTGGCTCCAAACCAGTAATACGACTGGGAACCCAAAAATGGGAAAGGTGCATAACCAGAAAAAGAAAGAGTAGCGTTCCAAGGATTCCCATGCTTCGGCTGTACCACTTACTCCCTTTGTTTCCCATATTGACAGCATATCCTTTTTTTCGAGCTGCACGATTAGTAAGTTCTAATGACCACCCTTGAAACATATGCAAAAGAAACCCTGCAAATAGCCCCACTTCCAATAAACGTGGAACTATGTTAGCACCCATGAAATGAGCTGCTTTGTTGAACATGACGCC
>CAINBK010000174.1:0-10155 GCA_903846615.1 uncultured Bacteroidota bacterium | reverse complement strand
TTGCCGTTTGAAATTGCTCAAAACGGTAACGTAGATTGTGGAAGTTTTCTAGTGTAGTTTGAATGGAGTGGGGAGGGATTATTTGGGTCATTCGGGCAAACTCCCCAAATGAACGCGCAGCTTCGTATAATTGATTTGCAGCAGCTGGCTTGGTTATACTTATAGTTTCTGCGATATATTCTTGTATACGCCAAGGATATCCCTTCTGGTCATAAAACAACAATGAATTATTTGAAAAGGGGAGTGGAGCTGCTATTTTGAACGGGTATAGTGATTGTTGTTGTTGCCAAATTTGATGTATTTGCTGATGGTTGTTAACCAACGCTTGTGGATTTTTAAATACCTGCTTATTGATTTGCTGAAGCACTATTGGAAATGAAAAGTGTGATGAACGACAAATCCAGGTATGGTTAATCAAACCATTCGATAGCAGTTGAACAGAACCTTCCTCGGAGGCAAGCTGTAACTCTTTTTCCAGCGATGTGGGTATGGCAGGGTTCATTTTAATGAATTCTGTCGCCTCTTAGCTCAAGCGTTTTCATGGTTTCTTTTTCAAAGGCCAACCATTCACGCCAACGTTTCCGAACTCTTTTTTTGTCAATATAGGTTTCTGAGAGTTCAAGAAATAGCGTATAATGTCCAGCTTCACTTTCCATAAATCTCCTATAAAATCTCCGGAGTATCGGATCTGCTAATCCCTCACTCAATCTTTTAAAACGCTCGCAACTCCTGGCTTCGATTAAAGCCATAGTCAGTAATTGGTCTAATAGGCGTCCTTCTGGATCTCCGCCTTTTTGCTGAAAACTCAACAAGGCATTTACATAAAGATCTTTTCTTTGTCTTCCCAGTTTAAGTCCCCTTTTTTTAATTTCAGCAAGCACCAGTCTAAAATGCCCCCATTCCTCAGTCACAATTGGCGCCAGTAATTGCACTAATTTTTCATGTTCAGCATAACGTTGAATAATGCTGATACAGGTTAAAGCTGCTTTTTGTTCGCAAAAAGCATGATCTGTCAATATCTCTTCTATTGAAATTGCTGCCAGATCCACCCAACGCGGATCTGTGGGCAGCTCTAGTCCAAGAATACTTTTCGTGTCAGCCGATATTTCCATCTCCAAAACTAAACATTTGATTGAAAATCAAGGTAAAATGAAGTTTTTGGGGCTAAAAAAATCACCTCTATTTCATTGCACTTCAACGGAATATCTCTAACTTTGCGCCCCTGATGTCGGATGAATCGGCTAATCGGATGAAAAAATAAAAACTTTAAAGATGCCTCTTACAAAAGAAAAGAAAGCAAGCATTGTTACTCAATTTGCAGGATCTGCTAAAAACACAGGCTCTATTGAGGGCCAAATTGCGCTCCTCACTGAACGTATTACACACATTAGTGGTCATTTGCAGGCCAACAAAAAGGACTTCTCTACCCATCGTGGACTTATGCAATTAGTAGGTAAACGTAAACGTCTACTGAACTATTTGCAAAAGCACAATTTGACTGGCTACCGCCAATTGATTGAGAAATTGGGAATCCGTAAATAAATCATTCACTGGTTAGTTTTTGTTTTTGCCAATATCCGCTCGGTATTGGCAAATCCATTTAAGGATATCCCGTTTTACTGATTCAGTAAAAATGACTCCTACTAGCCCAAAAATTTTTATATGTTAAAACAACCTATTCGTACCACTTTCAAATTAAGTGAGGGACGCGAAGTAACCCTGGAAACAGGACGATTGGCTCGTCAAGCTGATGGAGCTGTAACAGTAAGCACGGGAAACTGTGTGATACTTGCCACTGCCGTGGCTAATAAGGAGCCCAAGGAAGGCCAAAGTTTCTTTCCGTTGACTGTAGATTACCAGGAAAAATTTGCAGCCGCTGGTCGTATTCCTGGTTCTTTCTTTAAGCGCGAAGCCAAATTAAATGATTACGAAGTTTTAACGAGCAGATTAATTGATCGTGCACTACGCCCGCTATTTCCTGAGGATTATTTCTGTGATGTGCAGGTTTTGGTTACACTTGTTTCAAGTGATCCAGAGGTGATGCCTGATGCGTTAGCATGTTTGGCTGCTTCAGCTGCCTTGGCAGTTTCTGATATTCCTATCAAGGAGGTTATCTCTGAGGTCAGAGTATCCAGAGTGAATGGTGAATTCATTGTTAATCCTACTCGCACTCAAATGGAAAGTTCAAATATGGACTTTATCATTGCGGCTACTGAAAAGAATTTGATGATGGTGGAGGGAGAGGCGCAGGAGTGTAGTGAAGAGGACTTATGTAAAGTTCTGGAATTGGCTCATGAGGCTATTCGTATTCAAATTAAAGCACAACAGGAACTTGGGAAATTAGCTGGAGTGACTGAAAAAAGATCTTATACTAAGCCGGCATCTGATGCTAGCCTGCGTGATAAGATTTATGCATTTGCGCAACCCAAGGTGTACGATGTTGCAAAAGGTTCATTTAGCAAACATGAAAGGAGTCAGCGCTTTGATACGATTAAGCAGGAGCTGATGTCCTATTTGAAAAAGGAAGCGGGGCTTGCAGAAGAAGATGGCTTACCTGATTTAACAAAAAAACTAGCTTCCACCTACTATGGCGATTTGCAATATGATGTGGTTAGGGATATGATTCTCGATGAGCGGGTACGATTAGATGGAAGAGATTTGGAAACAGTTCGTCCATTGGACATGGAGGTGGATGTATTACCCTCTCCACATGGGTCTTCTCTTTTTACACGAGGAGAAACACAATCTTTGACAACTGTTACATTGGGTACTCCACTTGATGAATTATTAGTTGAGAGTGCTGCAAAATCAGTGGATTCTAAGTTTTATTTGCACTATAACTTTCCTCCATTTTCAACTGGTGAGGTAAAAATGATGCGTGGACAGAGCCGTCGTGAGGTGGGACATGGAAACTTGGCACAACGTTCTTTGAAGCAAATGATGCCTTCTGGTGATTTCCCCTACACAGTTCGTGTGGTAAGTGATATCCTGGAGTCTAATGGATCCTCTTCAATGGCCACAGTATGTGCGGGTTCACTAGCATTGATGGATGCTGGTATTGGAGTTCCTAAGCACGTATCGGGTGTAGCAATGGGACTGATCACAAAAGGTGATAAGTATGCAATTTTAACCGATATACTCGGAGATGAAGATCATTTGGGGGACATGGATTTTAAAGTTACCGGAACCAGAGACGGAATTTGTGGCGTACAAATGGATATCAAAGTGGATGGTTTAAAAATGGAAGTCATGCGCCAGGCACTCGATCAAGCCAAGCGTGGACGTCTTCATATTTTGGATGCCATGTATGCTTGTATTCCTGCTGCAAGAGCTGATGTAAAACCTCATGCACCAAGGATGGTTAAATTATTTATTGATAAAGAATTTATTGGTGCTGTTATCGGGCCTGGTGGAAAGGTGATCCAAGAAATCCAGCGTGAAACAGGAACTACGATCAATCTTGAGGAGGTTAACAATCGTGGAGAGGTTAGCATTTTTAGTACCAATAAAGAAAGTGTTGATAAAGCTGTTGCCTGGATAAAAGGCATTGTTGCTGTACCACAGATTGGCGATACGTATGATGCCGTGGTGAAATCAATTATGCCATTCGGCGCCTTTGTAGAATTTTTACCTGGTAAACAGGGATTGGTACATATTAGCGAGGTTAGTTGGAAGAGACTTGAAACATTGGAAGGCCTTGTGAAGGAAGGGGATCCCATGAAAGTAAAACTAATTGGAACTGATCCTAAATCGGGTAAATTCAAATTATCCCGAAAAGCTTTACTTCCTATGCCAGAGCGAAACGCTAGTGAAGCTGGAGACGCCAATGAATAAACTAAATGACCCGTGAGGGTCATTTTTTATGGAAGCATATATCGAGGTTACAATAGAAAATGTTGAGCAAGAGCAAGCATCTTTGCTAATTGCTGCTTTTACAGCCTGTGGCTTTACGGGTTTTCTTGAAGAGCAGCATGGACTTAAAGCCTATATACCTTCTAGCAATTATTGTGAGGAACAGGTAACAGCTATTTGCAAGAAAGAAAACTGTGCTTTTTCTTTTAAAGAGATTGCGCCCATGAACTGGAATGAAAAATGGGAGTCTTCTTTCAGCCCGGTACAAGTTGGAAATTTTGCAGCGGTGAGGGCTACTTTTCATGCGCCTGTAAGTGATGTGATACATGAAATTCTCATCAATCCCAAGATGAGTTTTGGCACAGGTCATCATGCCACAACATACCTGATGATTCAGCAAATGCAAGGGATGAATTTATTCGAAAAAAGAGTTTTTGATTTTGGAACGGGAACAGGAGTGCTTGCCATCTTGGCTGAGAAAATGGGGGCAACTGATATAGTTGCTATTGATAATGACGCTTGGAGTATTGAAAATGCTAATGAGAATATTCGCTTAAATAAGGGGATGAATATTAAATTGGTATCCGCAGAACATCCCCCTGAAAAGCAACATTTTGATTTGATACTGGCTAATATAAATCGCTCTGTTTTACTGAAATTTATACCTGCTTTATCCAACTTATTAGCACCCTCCGGGTATTTACTTTTAAGTGGAATACTTGAGGAGGACGATGAATTATTAACACAGGCTGCCAACTCAACTGATCTTTTATTTGAGAATCGTTTGAGCAAGGATGGGTGGGTTTCTCTTTTGTTTAAGAGTGGCACTCAATAGGTTAGTTGATTTTTGAGGGTGTTAAGAAATTATTATATTTTTGATAATCTCTTAAAGCATGAATGAGCTGCTTCTCATATTAATAGCCTACCTCATTGGTAGTATTCCAACTGCTGTTTGGGTAAGTAAGCGTTTTTTTAATATTGATATTCGTGATTATGGTAGCGGCAGTGCCGGTGCGACCAATGTGTATCGGATATTGGGGTCTAGGTGGGGCACTTTTGTGATGCTGATTGATATGTTAAAGGGTGGATTAGCTGTTCAATTAGCTTGGTTGCTCCCTGAGTATATCGACTCGGAAAATCAGTTTCAAAATTTACAGACTGTTCTTGGAATGGCGGCAGTATTAGGCCATATTTTCCCAGTATGGGCAGAATTCAAAGGTGGTAAAGGGGTCGCAACTGTTTTTGGGATGGTACTTGGAATTTCTCCGATTACAGCAGTCAGTTGCGCAGGTGTTTTTATGTTGGTATTGTA
Source organism: uncultured Bacteroidota bacterium (assembly GCA_903846615.1). Taxonomy (GTDB): domain Bacteria; phylum Bacteroidota; class Bacteroidia; order Chitinophagales; family Chitinophagaceae; genus JJ008. The sequence goes on along the minus strand of CAINBK010000174.1, from coordinate 4,991 downwards.
TTTAACGCGCTTTGTATCCCTCAGTTCGATTTTGGCAAGTATTGCTTTTCCCATCTTTATTTTGGTAGTATTTAACGTAGAAAACCCTTTGTACAGGATTTTTGCGATAGCAGTGGCTTTTATGGTTGTACTTACCCATCAAAAAAATATTGGCAGACTTATGAGAGGGGAAGAAGCAAAAGCCTCCATTTTAAAAGGTAGAGATCGCAGAAAGCAGAAGCGCTTGGATAAAAAAAAGGCTGCGTAGCAGAAAATCTATAACTAGTTGGGTTCCAATTTTTTGAAAAGGCTTATGCTTTTTTTTGACTCTCCCAAGTTCAAATTCCCCTTTCAATCCGTCATTTTTTGGTAACTTTACAGCCCTCTTAAAGTTTACCTATGTCCCAGTCCATTTTTGATAAATTACAGCTGAACGACGAGAAAAACTTATTAGTTCAGGGTTTACCGTCTTCTATTGAAAAGCAGTTCAGCAAACTTTCTTTTGCTAAGAATGTGACTCCTTTGCTAAAGAGCCGTAAAATTGATTTTGCATTAATATTTGCTGTTAACGAGGTACAACTTAATGGTATTCTGAGAGATGTAATGCCTTCCTTAAAGGAAAACTCTAAATTTTGGGTTGCATATCCAAAAACAACATCCAAGATTGTAACGGATTTAAACCGTGAGTCCAGCTGGAATCAACTTACTGGTGGTGGTTATGAGAGTATTGACAGGATTGAATTAGACCACGTTTGGAGTGCACTCCGTTTCACACGTTGTGAAGAGGAAGCCGTTGTCGCTAACGGATAATCACTGAACCCACCGTAGCTGCTAAACTTCTTTCAACTTTTTTGAGGTGCTCGTGTGTTTGCAGCATTACATTTATTTCATTTTCATTTCTTTCGTTCTCCAGGTCTTTTTGATTTTCAAGTAGCATTCGTTTCACTTTCCTAAGCTTTAGATAATGAATAGCAGAACGAATCGCTTCTGGAGATTTATCTTCCTCTGATTGCAGAAAATCGAGTAGTTGTTCTTTCTTTTCTGGACTCAATGTGGAAATAAAGTCCTCGTATTCTTTTTCAAAAAGACTGGATTGATAACCTTGTGTTTGGCTAAAATCTTGCCTCCAGCGGCTACTTTCTTCATGAGGAAATTGTAAGAGTGAAACGGCAAATGTGCTAACTAACTGATCAGGGTAGTGGATGAATGATTGCGGACCTTTAGGTGGACTTCCCTTTTGAACCTCATTCCGGTAAGCCTGGAACAAACCTTTTACTTGTTCATTTTCTAAGAGAGACTCGTCAATCTCTTCAAAAATGAAATCGGCTACCGAACTATCATTTATCCATCTACGATTTCCAAATTCAAGTAAAATTCTTGCTACCTCTTTCTCCTGCAAATCGTCTTTAAAAAGTAGAGAGTAGGTGGTATCGTCAAACCCGGTTGCGGCGGATTGCTTGGCATTTTCTTCAAAAAGTTTCGCTTCTTCAAAAGAGATTTTTTTCTCTTGTTGTGAAATTCGATCACGTATAAACTTATTCACTAAGTGATGGAGCCCTGCTTCTTCAATTTTAAGGATGGCGGCACAATCTTTAATATAGTCTTGCTGTTTTGTGAAATCCTCTGCTTTGTTGATTTTAGATATTGATTCAGCAATTCTGTTAACTACTGCAGCTTTTTGAGCTGAATCAGCGCCTGCTTCTTTTAAGGCAACTTCTAGTTGAAAAAGAATAACATCTTTTTTATTTTTGTTCACAAATTCGCGAAATGCAGCGGCTCCCAGTTTGTTTACATAACTATCAGGGTCGTCTCCATCGGGAATTAAAACAAGTTTAACGGCCATCCCTTCTTCAAGAGCTAGATCAAGACCTCGTAAAGCAGCTTTTATACCTGCTTGGTCGCCGTCATAAACAATAGTAAGATTCTTAGTATATTTTTTTATTGACCGCAATTGATCAATAGTAAGTGCAGTACCGCCAGATGCTACCACGTTCTCAATTCCGGCTTGATGTAAAGAAAGAACATCGGTGTAGCCTTCAACTAATAGACACTCATTTAATTTATCAATTGACTGTTTTGCAAAATAGGATCCATATAAAATTTTACTTTTTACATAAATCTCATTTTCTGGGCTATTGATATATTTAGGTGCCTTTTCTGATGTCTTTAAAATACGTGCTCCGAATCCTACCACCTTACCGCTGTGGTTGTGGATTGGGAAAATAACACGCCCCCGGTAATTATCCTGCAATTGGTCGTAACGGTTGGAAACTAATCCTGCTTTCAGAAGTAGTTCAGGATTGAATTGATGCTGTAGTGCTGCTTGGGTAAAAATATCCTTTGCCTCTGGGCTGTATCCTAGTTGAAATTTTTGAATGGTATTGTTGCTGAACCCTCGTTCTTCAAAGTAACTTAAGCCAATTGCTTTGCCTTCCTCTGTTTCTAATAGCTGTTGAGAAAAGAACTGTTGCGCATACTGATTTAAGGCAAATAAACTATCCGCAGTTTGAAGGGCTTGTTTTTGGTCTTCATTAAGCTGTGTTTCTTCGATTTCAATTTGGTAGCGCTGTGCTAGCCACTTTAGTGCTTCAGGGTAACTATATTTTTCATGCTCCATCACAAAACTCACCAGATTTCCACTTTTGCCACATCCAAAACATTTATAGATTTCTTTGGAGGGGGACACGGTAAATGAGGGCGTTTTTTCGTTGTGAAAAGGGCAGAGTCCCAATAAATTGGTTCCACGCTTTTTTAGTTTCACGAAGCTTCCTACCACATCAGTGATATCAGCGAGAGCCATAATCTGTTGTATGGTGGCAGGGGAAATCATAGGGGGCAAGTTAAAGAAATTATGTCGCAGCACTACGCTGGACTATCATACCGAATACAATCTTTCTGGTCTTTATCGGTATACGCAATTCCATACCTGTCTAAAACCTCATCTGGAACGCCATTCCATTGATTTGGTTGATTTCCTGCATAGCCAAGGTCTTTTACACCCATGGCAGAAGTATAAAAGCCTGTGGCAGTTAAATTGCGTAATAAGGTGAAGAAACTAACGCCCTGTTGCAATGATTGCGGCGCTTTTTCCGGATAAGCTATTTGATCAACGATGGAGAGTTGTTCTGAAGGGGTAGCGTCAATAAATGAATGGTTAAAGATTTTAATGCATTGCATATCCAGCCACCGCAAACCTCCTCGCATTGGAATTTGATGGCTGGGCATATCTCGAACAATGAAATCTAAAAATGCGGGAACCCCTGCTTTACTGGCACTTTCACTTACATCATCTGCTGGAATAATAATATCTACAAGTATCGTCAAGGTTTTTATTTCATGTGCTGAAAAAAAATTTCCTTGCTCAGTAATTTTCTTTTCAAGCAGTAATTCGTCTGGACTTCTGTCTAAGTTAAATTCTGTTGCAGAGCTATCGACTTTTGATTCAGTTGGATTTTTACAGCTATCCAGCAAAAGGGGAGAAGCGACGGCACCTGTAGCAAGTAGTTTTAGTGATTTTCTGCGATCCATTATAGTTCATTTTTTTTAAGTTGATCAATAATGTACTCTGAAGCGCGCATAGATAACGCAAGAATTGTCCAAGTAATATTCTTGTCTGCTTGCGAAACAAATTGTCCGCCATCCACACAGAATAAATTTTTGCAATCGTGCGCCTGGCTCCATTTATTCAATACTGAATGTTTGGGGTCATTTCCCATTCGAACAGTACCGGCTTCATGAATTATTTCACCGGGTTTGCTTAGTCCCCAATTATTGTGCGGACCATCATCTCCTCCCCAGGTTACTACGGCTCCCATATTGTGCATGATCTCCTTGAAGGTTTCCTTCATGTGTTTCGCTTGATTGATTTCGTGCTCACTCCATTTTACATGAAATTTCAAGACTGGTATTCCAAAGCGATCTACTTTTTGATTGTCAATGGCGCAATAATTTGATGAGAGTGGGATAGCCTCTCCACGGCCAGCCATGCCAACTCCACTTCCATAGAAATAGCGGTAATCCTCTTTTAAGGACGAACCGTAGCCACCAGCTTCTTTTTTTACTCCTTTCACAAGATACTTTCCATTAAGACTTTCGATTCCCCAGTTAAAACCATAAGAGGGCTGACTCATACCACCCCAATATTCTATATGATAACCTCTTGGGAAATCTAATTTCTTATTATCTAACCACCAGGGTGAGTAAATGTGAGCCCCTCCAACGCCATCCTCATTGTATCTTTTTCTTCCAAATAAGGATGGTAAGATGCCACCCATGGCAGCACCAGTTGAATCATGTAAATATTTTCCTACTACATTACTACTGTTTGCTAACCCGTTCGGATGTCTTGTCGAAGTTGAATTTAAAAGAAGCCTTGCACTCTCGCAGGCGCTGGCGCCTAAAATAACAACGCGGCCTTGTACTTGGTGTTCAGTCAATTCTAATTTATTGACATAGGATACCCCTGTTGCCAATCCTTCTTTATTGGTCAAAACTTCCCTTACCATTGCGTTGGTAATTAAGTCCACATTTCCGGTGGCCAATGCAGGAAAAATCAAAACATTTGTGGATGAAAAGTCAGCTTTCGCATAGCTACAATTACGGTTACATTGACCGCAGTAAAAACAGACTCCTCTCCCTGCATCATTTTTAATTGCTTTTGTTAAGATGGAAAGTCTGGATGGGATAACCTTAACCCCACTATGTTCTGCACCTTTTCGAATCATTAACTCATGCAATCTTGGCTTGGGAGGAGGTAAAAAATAACCATCAGGATCATTTTCTAAACCTTCATTTGTTCCAAAAACTCCTATGAGCTGATCTATTTTATCGTAATAGGGTTTTATATCCTCATACCCAATCGGCCAATCATCCCCTAAGCCATCAATACTTCTTCGTTTAAAATCTTTTGGACCAAACCGAAGTGAAATACGTCCCCACTGATGTGGCTTATTCTGGGATGTAGTGTTACAGCACTCGGCGTGTTCTGTGAGCGCCTTCTTTTTTTTCACCGT
>CAINBK010000173.1:0-12962 GCA_903846615.1 uncultured Bacteroidota bacterium | reverse complement strand
TCTTGACTGAAGTAAAAACAAAAGGGTATGATGTAGTATTAGTCGGCTTACATGATTATGCTAACAAGCCAATGAATAATTTCAATATCAGTACGGCTGCTACATACCTGGGTAATGCATTACAGGGAGACAGTACGCTCACCCTACTTTTTGGAAACGTATTGGCTGCAAAAAATTTCTGTTCAGCCAGATCATTGGTGGCTTTACAACAAGATGATTCAATCACCAACGAAATTGCAGCAGATTGGCTGCAAGGTGATTTTCCGGCGCGCGGTCGTTTGCAGGTTAATGTTTGTGATTTTTCATTGGGAGATGGAGTGCAGCAACCCAAAGCGAAACGTTCTCGTGTCCAACTCAACAAACGGTTGGCGGAAGTTGATCAAATACTGGAAGAAGGACTTGCAGAAAAAGCGTATCCCGGTGCAGTGGTACTTGCTGTTCAACGAGGTGCCATTCTCTATCAAAAATCAGTGGGGCAACAAGCGGTTAAGGATTCTACGCCCATTAAGCCTGAACATATTTTTGATTTGGCTTCCGTGACTAAAATTTCAGCTACCACGGTGGCAGTAATGAAATTAGTCGAAGAGGGAAAGTTGAAATTATCAGGACAACTCAAAGATTATCTGCCTTGGGTTAAGGGATCAGACAAAGAATCATTGAATATAAAAGACATTTTATTGCACCAGGCTGGATTGGTTCCTTTCATTCCATTCTATAAAGAAACCATCGACGCAACGGGTAACCCCGATACGAGTTTGTACGCTACGGTAGCTAAAAAAGGATTCACCGTGCGGGTTGCAGAAAATTTATACCGGAGAGACGATTGGAAAGACACCCTGCTTGCACGTATTTTAAAAAGTCCGCTGGGGCCACAAGGCAAATATGTTTATAGTGACAATGATTTTATTTTTTTGGGTTTGATTGTAGAACAACTCACTGGCAAAACTTTGGAGCAATATGTGCAGGATAATTTTTATCGCCCTTTAGGTATGTATACTACTGGTTTTATGCCACGTCGACGTTTTCCTGTGCAGTCGATTGTTCCAACGGAAACCGAAACACAATTTAGAAAGCAAACAATGCGTGGGGATGTTCATGACGAGGGCGCTTCCTTGTTTGGCGGTATAGCAGGACATGCCGGATTATTTTCTAATGCCTATGACTTGGCCATGCTTTATCAAATGCTACTACAAGGAGGGAAGTTTAATGGCAGACGGTATTTAAAAGAATCCACTATCCAACTGTTTAGCAATTACCAATTGGAGAATAGTCGTCGTGGTCTGGGATTTGATAAACCCGAAAAAGACAATCAGTTTAAAAAAGATCCCTATCCTTCTCTTTTAGCATCACCCGCCACATTTGGTCATACCGGATTTACAGGAACCTGTGTATGGGTTGACCCCAAACAAGAGCTGGTTTATGTATTTCTTTCAAACCGAGTTAATCCCACACGTGCTAATAATTTGCTAGGCCAACTGCAAATCAGAGGACGCATTCAAGATGCGATTTATCGGGCTATCGGTGTAGACGAATAGAAATTAATTCTCCTTTCTCGGAGGCGTATTACCGCGAGGGCCGCGGGGTTGGTTTTGTGGAGGACGCTGCGGTCCGCGATTGGAGGGACCTGAAGGGCGTTGTGGACCACCCGGTTTATTTCCACTACTATTATTGTTGTTGCGAGGATTCCGTTGTTGTTGCTGCTGTTGTCTTTTACGTTGCGCGGCACGATCCAGCGTTTTAAGGCTAAACTGTCCTACTAATTCCACAAATTCGGGAACATCCTCTTTGGGTTTGGAAGAAGTAATTTCAACAGGCTCCAATTCTTCCGGACGAACACCTTGCTTATTGAGTTCTTTTATTTTTCTTACACGCTCCAGTGTTAAAGGGTATTGTTTATTACTGTCTGGCAACGTATACCACATTAAATTTTTGAAAATATCTTTCTTAATCAAGAAAGCATTTCCTTTTGCAACCTGTAATACATCACAATTATCAGGGAAATGTTGGAGCGCATCCAAATAAGTATCAAGTTCGTAGTTCAAACAACATTTAAGACGGCCACACTGCCCACTCAACTTAGTTTGATTGATGGATAAATTTTGATAACGTGCCGCCGCTGTGTTAACAGATTTAAATTCAGTTAACCAGGTGCTGCAACAAAGTTCACGACCACAACTTCCAATACCACCCACTTTACCGGCTTCTTGTCGGGCGCCAATCTGACGCATCTCTACTTTTACCTTGAACTCCGATGCGTATACTTTAATTAATTCACGAAAATCTACTCGTCCATCGGCGATATAGAAGAAAGTAGCTTTACGACCATCTGCCTGCATCTCTACCTGGCTAATTTTCATATCCAGTCGGAGTTGTTTAGCAATGGCACGGCTGCGAATAACCGCCTCAGGTTCCCGCGATTTATTTTGCTTGAGTAATTCCAAATCGCGGTCAGTGGCCAGTCGCAATACTTTCTTCATTTCAGGGTTATCTTCTTTGACTCCCCTTTTTTTCAATTGTAAACGAACAATCTCTCCCGTGAGTGATACTTCGCCAACATCAAATCCACCAACGCCTTCTACGGCTATCAGGTCTCCTTTTTCAAATTGCTGTAAAGAGGGGTTGCGGAAAAAATCTTTGCGGGTACCTTGGCTAAAGCTCACTTCAATTACCCGGCATTGGCTGTCTGTGTCTACCAAAGGAAGATTACGTAACCAATCGTGTGCATTCATACGGTTGCACCCGCCTGAACTACATCCGCCGTTACTTTTACATCCATTTGGTTTTCCGCCAGTTGCGGTCCCACATCCAGAACAACTCATTCCAACAAAAGTACGGTATTGTCCTGAATGATATGGTAGAGCTTGATTGTCAAGGCATGAAAGAGGATCTTGGCGTTTGCATTTCTTTCTACATGATAATGGGCCTGATCAATTTCACGCATCATGGCTTCTTGTTGTTCAAAGCCGGCAATTCGGTTTAAGCGTGCAGCAAAGTCCTTTTCTTTTTCACTGATCAGCAGATTTTCGCCTTGGATCCTATAATGAACCGCTTGCTCCAATAAATGATTGAAATACCGTAAAAATTGTTTTTGTTTTTCTCGTCCCAGTTTGGCAATTTCTTCCACCCATTTAGTTTGTGCAACTGGACCTGTCTTTAAAATAGAATTCAACCAGTTTCTAACCAACTCTTGCCAATCTTCTTCGGCATGTTGTACCAGCATTAAGGCCTCGCGGTAGTTTCCATCTGCTAATGCCGCTAATTGTCCGGCAATTGCAGGTGCCGTTTTATTTCTTTCAATCAGTGCCTTTTCAATAACAGTCGTTTCCAACGCGGGAACTTTTATCAGTTGACAACGACTCACAATGGTAGAAAGTATTCCGCTTTCGTTTTCACTCACCAGTAATAAGAGCGTTTGCGGAGGGGGCTCTTCAATCAATTTGAGTAGTTTGTTTCCTTCATTCCCCATCAACTCAGGCAGCCATAATATCAAAATTTTCCATGGGCTCTCAAAACTTTTTAAACTGAGTTTCCGAACAATATCATTACACTCTTCTGCTGTAATCTTTCCCTGGCTATTATCTTTTTCTTTGATCAATTCAATCCAGTCAAAAAGATTTCCAAAGGGAAACAGTGCCATAAACTCTCGCCACTCTTTTATAAAATCAGTAGCAATGGGTTTTTCGCCAGGTTTTTTTGTAACCGTTGGGTACGAAAAATGGATATCGGGATGAACCAGTTCGCTTGCTTTTTTACAAGCCGCACAAACACCACATGGAGCAGAGAGGTTTGCGGAGACGGCTTTTTCGCAAACCAAGTATTGTGCAAATGAAATGGCAAGCGGCAAGGCACCTACGCCCTCTTTCCCAAGAAAAAGAAGCGCATGACTAAGTCGGTTTTGTAAGACCAACTCAGTTAATTGTTTTTTTAGTGGCTCCTGACCTATCAGTGAATCCCAGTTCATGGAAGGCGAATGTAGGGTATCCCTTCCCTAAATCAAAGGGGCAAGCCCTTCAATTATTACAACTTATTTTAGCCAGCTTGTGATCTCTTCGCTAAGTGGGGAGGTGCGGGGAGAAAACGTAGCAACCAGTTCTCCTTTTTCGTCCAGTAAAAATTTTCCAAAGTTCCAGCTTACAGGGTCGTCCAATTTTTTGGCTTTAGCCTGTTCTTTGAGGTATTTATATAAGGGATGAACATCACCTCCTTTTACAGACACCTTTGCAGCCATTGGGAAACTAACACCATAATTACGTTTGCAAAAAGCACTGATTTCTTCATTTGAACCAGGTTCCTGTCCCATGAAATTATTAGCAGGGAAACCAACAATCACCAGTTTTTTCCCATAGGTTTTATACAGTTCTTCCAGTCCCTCATACTGCGGAGTTAGTCCACATCTCGAGGCCGTATTTACAATTAATATTTTTTTGCCTTTGAAACTGGCAAAATCAATGGTGTTCCCCTCTAAACCAGGGACGGAGAACTGATAAATTGAGTTTTCTGTGTTGAGCATAAAAAGGGTAGAAACCAGTACTAGAAGAAGTTTCATAAAGGTGAATTTTAATAATAACAAATTTCCTCAAAAAAGGTTAACGATTACTATAACAAACACTGGCTATCCATAGTTTTCGTTCCCCCGTTTCCAGCAAAGCCTGGGCGCAGGCTTCCAGGGTGGCACCTGTAGTTATTACATCGTCAACGAGTAATATATTTTTATACTTCGACTGATCAGGAGGAGTTGCTTCAAAAATGCCAACCATGTTTTCCCAGCGTTCAGCTCGATCTTTTTTTGTTTGTGTACTACGTTCTGTATTTTTTCGAAGCAGTGTTGTACAAACGGGTAGTCCTGTCACAGCAGCTATTCCCTGACAAATAAGCGTAGACTGATTAAATCCTCTGGTTTTTTCTTTAGAAGGATGTAGTGGAACTGGAACCAATACGTCTACTTGAAAGCGGTTATTATTTTTAAGTACTGTTCCTAGTAAACTCCCCAATTGAATTCCCAACTCCTGATTACCCCTGTATTTTAATTGATGTAATAATTCTTGCAAGATGGAATCCTGCGAATAAAAAAAGAGACTGGTAGCTGCTTGCACCCGAGTTCGTCCCCAAAATATTTTTTCTATCGGGTTATCAACCTGTGTTGTAAAATGGGTGTGCGGTAAATGATGTAGACAGCGCAAACAAATTTCAGTCTGCTTATCCAAGCGGTCTGTTCCACAACCTGCACAATGATGCGGGAAAAAAAGGCAGGTAGCTGCCTCTGCCCAATTAGCAAGTACACCCACGGCTCAATTATCTTTCGAATAAATAACGATACAGTTCTTCGACTCGGGCAAGCGCCACTACTTCAATACCGCTTTGTTTGGATTGTGGACGGCCCTTTTTCTCTTTGTAATTATAACGGGAAACAATAATTTTTTCAAAGCCCAGTTTAGCCCCTTCTGCAATGCGTTGTTCAATGCGATTAACAGCTCGAATTTCTCCACTTAATCCTACCTCACCTGCAAAACAAATGGAGGAGGGAAGTGGTATATCTTCATACGAGGAGAGCAACGCACATAAAACAGCTAAATCAATAGAGGGATCTTCCACCTTCAGACCACCAGCAATATTCAGAAACACATCTTTGTTGCCAAACTGAAAGCCCCCTCTTTTTTCCAGAACTGCTAACAATAATTGTAAACGACGCAGATCAAATCCACTCACCGTTCTTTGTGGTGTTCCGTAAACCGATTGCGTAACCAAGGCTTGTACTTCAATCAATAAGGGTCGCATACCTTCCAGCGTGGCGGCAATGGCAATTCCACTCAGTGACTCTTCTTTTTGTGTGAGTAATATTTCACTGGGATTAAGCACACCACGCATACCGGTTTCGTTCATCTCATAAATACCTAACTCGGCGGCACTCCCAAAACGATTTTTGAGTGTGCGCAATATCCTATAGGCATAGTGCCTGTCACCTTCAAATTGCAAGACCGTATCCACCATATGCTCCAGTACTTTCGGTCCTGCTATCTGTCCTTCTTTAGTAATATGACCGATCAGAAATACAGGAGTATTGGTCTCTTTGGCAAATCGTTGAAATTCTGCTGCACATTCTCTGATCTGTGATACAGATCCCGCCGATGCATCTAGAAAAGGAGTTTGTAGCGTTTGAATTGAATCTACAATAATCAATCCTGGTTTTAATTTTTTTATCTCCTGAAAAATTACAGACGTGTTTGTTTCAGTGAGCAAATAAAAATCCGGGTTTTGTAATTGTAATCGATCCGCTCTCATTTTAATCTGCTGCTCACTTTCTTCGCCGCTGATATAGAGCACCGAAACATTTTTCAGCCAAAGACCTGTTTGCAGAAATAAAGTTGATTTTCCAATACCTGGCTCTCCGGCAACCAGAATTAAACTTCCTTGTACAATACCACCACCCAACACGCGATTCAATTCAGCATCGCCTGTAATGATGCGACGTTCCTGATTGCTTTTAACTTGATCTAGCGTGGTGATTTTTCCTTTTCTTTTTTCTTCACCGTAGGTAGACCAATCCTGATGTTCTTTTGCATTGTCTTTATGAACAATCTCTTCTACGTAACTATTCCATGTCCCGCATCCCGGACATTGACCCAACCACTTTACGCTTTGATGACCGCAGTGTTGGCAGAAAAATGATGTTTTAGTTTTACTCATACTTAAAATGAAAAGGGCCAATCTTTCGACTGACCCTTTACTTACTAACCCATTAAATTCTGTTGCTAAATTAGCGAGGGAGGGGTAATTTTTAAAATTAAATTTGGATGTTGTGCATAACTTTTGGCCCTTTCCCCCTGCCTGACAGGGGGGCTTAATGGGGGGCGGTTATTAATTTAAATAATTGATAATCAATACTAATGTTCGGATTTTTATACGGAAGAACCCGAGGTAACCCTCAGCTATAATTATTTTTTACCCCCTCGGGGATGACAAAAAGACGGATTCAAAAGAGCCTGAACAGGTGGCGATAAATTTGTAGTAATATTGAGTACTAAAACAACCAATTTACATGACGAACGAAATTATGCTTGTATCCCTCCTGTTTTTGGGAATCAGCTTTCTGGTTTCTTCTATTTTAAAGGGGAAATTTAATCGTTACAGTAAGCTTCAGTTATCTAAAGGCCTGTCTGGCAAGGAGATAGCTGAAAAAATGCTCCGTGAAAACGGTATTTATGATGTAACGGTCACTTCCGTGGATGGATTTCTCTCTGATCACTATAATCCACTCAATAAAACAGTCAACCTGAGCCCTGATGTATACCATGGGGTTTCTGTTTCAGCTGCCGCCGTGGCTGCCCACGAGTGTGGTCATGCCGTACAACATGCAACAGCCTATGGTCCGTTGGTTTTCAGAAGCCGTATGGTACCGGTAGTTCAGTTCAGTTCTAATATCGTTAACTGGGTATTGATGGCCGGTATCATTATGTTGGCTGTCAGCAACAATGCCACGGTGTTGTTGATTGGAATAATCATGATGTCACTGACTGTATTATTTAGTTTGATTACGTTGCCCGTAGAGTTTGATGCCAGTAAACGTGCCTTGGCATGGTTAGAGCAAACTAACGTTACCAACTCTGAGGAATATCCCTTAGCTAAGGATGCGTTGAAATGGGCCGCTACTACCTATGTTGTAGCTGCACTCGCTGCGGTGGTAACACTGATTCAGTATGTCATGATTTACCTGAACAGCCGCGAACGATAATTCAATAGTCTCAGGAGAGTTTTATCTCTTCTTCGTTCTTGTCAAAAAAACGATATTCGGTCAGATGATAGGAACTGTCTGCAACGACAGCTGTTTTCTGACCGAATTTTTTATTCCATATCGCCATCTTTGTTTTCCAGAACCAACCTTTAGTGAGGTAGGCGTAAAGGATAGGATGAACAACTAGTTTGAGTTGTTCATGTTTATGTGTGATTAGATAGCTCAAGTTTTTTTCAATCTCATCTTCCAACAACAAGGTTGAAGTAATTTTTCCGGTACCATTACAAGTAGGACAAGCTTCTTGTGTGTTGATGGTTAACTCCGGCTTCATGCGTTGACGGGTAATCTGCATGATGCCAAATTTGGAAATGGGAAGAATGGTGTGCTTAGCTCGGTCTTGAGAAAGGCATTCTTCCATTTTATCATGAAGTTTTCGTTTGTTCTCAGGCAACTTCATATCAATAAAGTCTACTACAATAATACCACCCAAGTCACGTAAGCGTAACTGACGTGCAATTTCCTCGGCAGCTTCCAGATTTGTTTCCAGTGCATTTTGCTCCTGGTTACTTCCCACACTTTTATAACCACTGTTTACATCAATTACATGCAGGGCTTCTGTATGTTCAATAATGATATAAGCGCCACTATCCAGGTTTACTGTTTTCCCAAACGCAGATTTTACTTGTTTGGTAATTCCATAGGTATCATAAATAGAGGATCCGTTTCCGTAGTAGGAAACAATCTCTTCTTTTTCCGGGGCTATCCGTTGGATATAACTTTTAGTATCGCTATACAGCGTTTTATCGTTGATGACAATGCGGTTGAAATCTGCATTGAGTAAATCACGCAGAATGCTGGTGGTTTTGGTTTGTTCGCTCAGAATTTTTGCAGGGGCTACTGCATCTTTTAAATTCTGTTGAATGGTAGTCCAAGTAGCCGTAAGTGTAGCCAGGTCCTCATGCAGTTCAGCTGTTTTTTTACCTTCTGCTGCAGTACGAACAATAACGCCAAAATTCTTGGGCTTGATGGCTTCAATCAGTTTTTGTAAACGTTTTCTTTCCTCACCCGAATGTATTTTACGGGATACAGCCACCACATCATTAAATGGGGTTAATACCACAAAACGGCCGGGTAGTGAAATCTCACAACTTAATCGGGGTCCTTTTGCAGCAATAGGCTCTTTTAAAATCTGCACTAACACGGAAGGTTTTCCGTTCATCACTTCGCTGATCTTTCCTGTTTTCAGTATTTCAGGCTCAACGGTGAATTTGCTAAAGTCCAGTCCCTTTTCACTTTTATCGTTCATGGAGAACTGGGTGAACTTGAGAAGTGACTTGATGTAAGGACTTAAATCTGTGTAGTGGAGAAATGCGTCTTTTTCAAATTCTACATCTACAAAGGCCGCATTTAAGCCGGGGATTAGTTTTTTAACCTTCCCCAGGTAGAGATCACCCACCGCAAAGCGGGCATTACTTTTCTCGTTATGTAGTTCAACGAGTTTCTTGTCTTCAAGCAGTGCTATTTCTACGCCCTGCGCGTTGACATTGATGATTAATTCTTTGTTCATTACAGCTTGGGTACTGTATTACCTATGGAACCTGTCCCACCAATTATATGGACAGGGGACGGTAAAACACCGGCTGATAAAATACGCAATTGCGTAAACGGCGACAATGTTCGAGAACAGTTTCGAATAAATAGTCGGAAACAACCGGGGACTGAAAACAAAAAAAGCGAGTACCGGGCCATGATGGCCCGGTTGCTTATTTATTTCTCTTCTTATGACGATTCTTTCTCAGTCTTTTTTTACGCTTGTGCGTCGCAATCTTATGACGCTTCCTCTTTTTACCACAAGGCATACCAGAAATTTTTTTATTTGTTAAAAATTAGTTTATCAATTTGTTTTGGAACTATTCTTTGAGTGCTCCGATCCGATCCTTTATTGCTTGCCTGATTTCAGGTTGTTCAATCAGTTGCAGGCTTTTTTCATACCACTTTACCGCTTCCTTTTTTTCGCCCGTTCTTTCATAAAGATCTGCTAATAGCAGATGCGCTTCTATGTTTTGAGGCTCTATCCGAATCACGGTTTGTAAACGTGTAATTCCTTTATCAAACTGTCCAGATAGTATGGAGGCTTTTACCAGGGTTAGTTGAGCGTAAACATTTGCGCTGTCTCGCTGAACTACTTCCCGGATTAGTGCAATTCCTTCCATGGGGTTGGTACTGATGTTGCCAAACAAGTAGCAGGCACCCAGTCCCACCTTGGTGGAATCATTATTGGGATTGATCTTCAAAGAGCGCTCGTATAGGTCCTTGGCTTGCAAAGCTTTCCATTGGCGTCGTGGGCCATCCGGATCCTCTTGCAGGTTATCCAGGAACAAACGGGCTGCGAAGGTGAGGCTTTTTTCGGAATTTTCCAATCGCGCAGCAAGAGCTTCATTCCAGGCGTACAGTTCAAAAAACCGAAACTCCTCCGAC
Source organism: uncultured Bacteroidota bacterium (assembly GCA_903846615.1). Taxonomy (GTDB): domain Bacteria; phylum Bacteroidota; class Bacteroidia; order Chitinophagales; family Chitinophagaceae; genus JJ008. The sequence goes on along the minus strand of CAINBK010000173.1, from coordinate 2,755 downwards.
CAAAAATGGGCAAGTTCATGATAGGCAGCAAGTTGCGTGGCTGAAGTCGAGGCAGCTTTAAGCTTTTGCTCTAGATTTTTCAGCGCTAAATTAAGTTCGCCCGGCATGCTTTTTTCTACCGAAGAACGGGCAGAGTCAATAGAAAATGAGCTAACAGCTTGTACAGTTGCAGCAGTTTCAGATTTTGTAATCTTTTCTTTTTCAGGGAGAAACCGGCCAAAAACAAAAAGGAGTAATACAAGGGACAAGCCGATGCCCGCCAATATCAATTGGGGTTTTTTCACGATCTAGATTTTCTCGGCAAAGTTACCGGATTGATCGCTTATAGATCGTCTCCAGGTCCAGTGTCTGGTTTGGGCTCTTTCAGTTTCTTCACCTCTGCAACAAATTCTTTTGCAGGCTTAAAGGCGGGGATGTAGTGTTCTGGAATATGAACGGCTACATTTTTCTTAATGTTACGACCAATTTTTGCTGCCCGCTTCTTAGTGATAAAACTGCCGAATCCCCTTATGTAAATATTTTCGCCACCGGCAAGTGTGTCTTTGACTTCCTTGAACATAGTTTCAAGTGCCACAAGTACATCTACCTTTGGTATACCAGTTTTTTCCGCGATCTGATTTACAAGGTCGGCCTTTCTCATGATGCGTGTTTTGGGTTTACACTGCCAATCTAAGCTAAAATATTGTGATAATCAAATAAATAGACATATTTTTTTTAGCTTTATGACACGCAATGCTACCCAAAAAGTCTAAAAATCCCTTCTCTTCCACGCTTTTTGCATGGAATTTGGCCAAAAATCACCGAAAAATGCCCTGGAAAGGGGAAAAAGACCCCTATCGGATCTGGTTAAGCGAGATTATTTTACAGCAAACCCGGGTTGAACAGGGGCTGGGGTACTACCAGCGAATTCTGAAAGCTTATCCCACAGTTAAAAAACTTGCAAAAGCTTATGATAATCAAGTGTTTAAGTTATGGGAGGGATTGGGATACTATTCACGATGTCGCAATTTGCTGGAAACAGCCCGCTTTATCACAGAAAAAAGGAAGGGAGTCTTCCCTGATTCCTTTGAAGAACTAAAATCACTTAAAGGGGTTGGTTCCTATACGGCGGCAGCCATCGCCTCTTTTGCTTTCAACCTGCCTCATGCCGTGGTAGATGGAAATGTGTTTCGCGTGCTGGCCCGCATTTTTGGTATTGACCTTGCTATCGACTCCACTGAAGGGAAAAAGAAGTTTACTGAGTTAGCGAATACTTTGTTGGATCCTGAACAACCCGGCGTTTATAACCAAGCTATCATGGATTTTGGTGCTACGGTCTGTAAGCCTGTTGCGCCCCTCTGCCAAAGCTGCCCCTTTAAAAAAACATGTATTGCTTTTAAGGAGAATAAAATAAGTCAATTACCAGTAAAGCATAAGAAGATTGTCTTAAAGCAACGTTGGTTTTATTTTCTATTGCCTTCTTACCGTGGGCAATTGCCAGTTAAAGTTCGTACTGAAAAAGATATATGGCAGGGGCTAACAACTTTCCCAATGCTTGAAATGGAAAAAGAAACCTCGTTAAAAATACTTTTGAAGCAGGCCGAGAAAAATAAGCTCATTCCGGCAGGCGCTTATTCGGTAGAGTTTGTTTCTCCACTGTACCGGCAGACCTTGTCTCATCAGCTTGTTGCGGGTCAATTTATTCGAATTCGATTACGAAAAAAGTCTTCCCTGGATAAAGAATGGAAATGGCTGGATGCAGCAGCATTGAAATCTCAAGCCTTTCCTCAACTGATCAATCAATATTTACAAGCAACCGCCACACAAACCATTCTCTTCTAGGCAAACGCGCTAAATTCAATAAATTTGTAACGCGTTCATCAAAAACACTTCGCTTGGAGCCTCCGTCAAACGGATTAACTATTGTTCCCTACCTGTCATTCAACTTTCTGGCTGCAGCGCCACAGGGTATTACTTTTTTAGTTGTGCTACTGGGGTTTTTATTAATCTTATCTTTTGTAATTGCTGGCAATGAAGCGGCTCTTTTTTCACTTTCTAAAAAAGATATTGATGTATTGCGAACCAAGCAACATGAATCTGCGAGACGTATTATACAGTTACTGACTACACCCAAGCAACTTTATGCTACACTGCTTATGGCTGGTACGTTTGTAAATATCTGTACCATCTTGCTTGCCAATTATCTTTTACTTCCGTTATTTTCTGCGGGATGGTTGGCTGTATTGGTTCGTATTTTACTACTTGTTTTTTTGGTTTTTTTTATCACACGAATCCTTCCAAAGATCTGGGGCACCCAACATAATCTTCGCTTTGCTCATGACTGGTCATTTGTGGCTGCGGGGTTAAACGCCATTTTATACGGACTCAGTAACTGGTTTGTTAAACTTGCTGATCAAATTGCACGGGCCACCGGTGCCAATCGGCTGCAGCAAATCAGTAAACAGGAGTTGGACGAGGCTATCGAGTTTAAATCTGATGAAGAAGCTTCTCCAGCAGAGAAAAGTATCATGAAGGGGGTGGTTAAGTTTGGAGACATTGCTGTAAAACAAATCATGCGAAGCCGGTTGGATGTATCAGGTGTTGACAATCAACTTTCTTTTCCAGCTCTATTACAACGCGTACAAGAATTGCACTATTCTCGTTTGCCTGTATATAAAGGAAGTCTTGATGAGGTGGTGGGCATCCTTTATACCAAAGACCTGCTTCCTTATCTAGGGGCACCAGCTAATTTTGATTGGCATCGATTATTGCGTGC